>JACZJD010000644.1 GCA_014860725.1 Aquamicrobium sp. | reverse complement strand
TCCTCGCGCAGCCGCGCCAGTTCCGCCTCGAGATCCGGGGGAACGGCGTTGGCGTCGTCCTTGTTCACGTCCTTGTTCGCCTTGCCGCTGGATGCTGTCGCCATGTCGGGAACTCCCTGTTCTTGAGCTGGATTCTTGAGCTTGTCGTCCGTGCCTTCAACGCGCGGCGCGTCCGCCGGTTCCGGTCCACAGGTTGCTTCATGCGGCGCGCCTGCGCAATATTTGCCGCGTTCACATCAATTTAGATGACAGCCGCCGCCGGCCGGGGCAAAGCTTTACTTTTTCCGGGGAGCTGCTTTTCTTGAAAAACCTTCCGCTTGCGGACCTGCGTATCCTTCTCATGGAGGACGAACTCCTGATCGCCATGGATGTGGAGCAGCTTTGCCGCGACCACGGCGCGGCCGAGGTCCTGCTCGTCCATGCCTTCGAAGACGGCCGCGACCCTCTGGCCGGGATCGACTTCCACGCCGCGATCCTCGACGTGGCGCTCGGCGGCCGCTCGACGCTCGGCGTCGCCGCAAGGCTCGCCGCCGCGGGCGTGCCGTTCATCTTCGCCACCGGCCATGCCGACCACAAGGAGACGTTCGCGGCGTTCCCGGGCGTCGCCGTCGTCGGCAAGCCCTATGCCGGCCGCGCGCTGATCGACGCGCTGGCGGAGGCCATCGCCCGCCGCCGCGCCGTCTCACGCGGCGTTTGACCCCCACGCGGTCTCAGGCGGCGTTTGACCCCCACGCCGTCTCAGGCGGCGTTTGATCCCATGACCTGCGAGGAGATCGCGTCCGGGCCGTAGTCGGCCTCGCCGGACACGCCCAGAATCTCCTGAAGCCTGGTGCGGGCGCGGCTGACGCGGCTCTTGATCGTGCCGACCGCGCAGCCGCAGATTTCGGCCGCCTCTTCATACGAGAACCCCGACGCGCCGATCAGGATGATCGCCTCGCGCTGGTCCTCCGGCAGCGTCTCCAGCGCGGCGCGGAAGTCGCCGAGGTCGAGCGCGCCGTGCTGGCCCGGATGCACGGCGACGCGGCCGGTGATGGCGCCGTCGCTGTCCTGCACCTCGCGGCCGCGCTTGCGCATCTGCGAGTAGAACTCGTTGCGCAGGATGGTGAACACCCACGCCTTGAGGTTGGTGCCGGGCTGGAAGGAGGCCTGCTTGTCCCAGGCCTTGACCAGCGTCTCCTGGACGAGATCGTCGGCCTTGTCGGCGTTCTGCGCCAGCGACATGGCGAAGGCGCGCAGGCTGGGGATCGCGGCAAGGAGATCCTGCCTGAAGGTCGAACGATCGTCCATGGGCGCTTCCCTCACTCGCCGTCGCTCGCCGTCGCCGGCTCCGCCGCCGGATGCTCGCGATCCTCGAGCTGCCTCAGCAGGTCCTGGAACCGGTCCGGGACGGATTCAGAGACGAGATCGTCGTAATATTGCTTGAGCTTCCGCCCGATTTCCGAGTTCGGCCCGAGTGGGTCGGCGCGGCTTCCCGCTCTTTTCAGACCGCCGGAAGCGGCCGCTCTTGCTGTCTTCATGCTGGTTCTCATTGCCCCCGCTGTGCCGTGCCCGTCGGGCGGGGCACGTCCACGATGCGCATTTTTCCTTTCCCCGGCCGCCCGCCTGGCGTCCCGGACCGCAGCTTAACGCGGCTTTCCCGCATTTGTTCCCGGGCCCGGGAACTTTTTTCGGACGGCCGCGTTTTGACCCGAACTGCATGCCATATTGATTTCATGCATCGTCGTTGAGGGAGACGCCATATCATGACCTTGTCCGCACGGATCGCCCCGCATCTGCCGTTCCTCAGGCGCTTCTCGCGCGCCCTGACCGGTTCGCAGACCAGCGGAGACGCGCTCGTGGCCGCCACGCTGGAGACGATCATCGCCGACGTCAGCGTGTTCCCCGAGCTGTCGAGCGACCGCATCGCGCTCTACCGCATCTTCACCAAGCTGTTCACCTCCGTCGGCATCCGCGTGCCCGACCCCGAGAGCCAGCCGGCCTGGGAGACGAGGGCCGCGGCCAACCTCTCCGCGCTCGCGCCGCTGCCGCGCCAGGCGTTCCTGCTCGTCGCGGTCGAGGGCTTCTCCGAGGCCGAGGCCGCCGAGGTGCTCGACGTCGACGAGAAGACGTTCGCGGCGCTCCTCTCCGAGGCCAGCGACGAGATTTCGCGCCAGGTGGCGACCGACGTCCTCATCATCGAGGACGAGCCGCTGATCGCGATGGACATCGAGCAGATGGTCGAAAGCCTCGGCCACCGCGTCGTCGGCACCGCCCGCACCCACAAGGAGGCGGTGGCGCTGTTCGCGCGGACCAACCCCCGGATGGTGCTCGCCGACATCCAGCTCGCCGACGGCTCGTCCGGCATCGACGCGGTCAACGAGATCCTGGCCGGCACGCCGGTGCCGGTGATCTTCATCACCGCCTTCCCCGAGCGCCTGCTGACCGGCGAGCGGCCGGAGCCGGCCTTCCTCGTCACCAAGCCGTTCAACCCGGACATGGTCAAGGCGCTCATCAGCCAGGCCCTGTTCTTCGACCGGCAGGCGCAGGCCGCGGCCTGACGCTCCCGTGCCCCGGTCGGCGGCCCGAACCGCCGATCCGCATCCATGACGAGGCCGCCTTCCGGGGCGGCCTTTTCTTTGCCGGCGCAGCCCGAAATGCGGCGGCGGCGCGGAACCAATGCGGCAGCGCCGCGTTTTTCGGGACCGTTTCGGATTTCCGTTTTCAGGCGCCGGTTTCCAGGCGCCGTTCGTAAGGAGACAGACCATGCTCTACTGGACACTCGTGTTTCTCGTCGTCGCGATCATTGCCGGCGCTCTCGGCTTCGGCGGCATCGCGGGCGCCTCCGCAGGCATCGCGCAGATCCTGTTCTTCATCTTCCTCGCCTTCCTCGTCATCTCGCTCGTCGCGGGGCTGATGAGGCGGGCGGGCTGACGCAGCGCATCGTTTCGCGCGGTCATGGCCAGGCGCGGCCAGGCGCGAATGAGAGCCGGAACCCCGCAGCCCCTCACTGGGGGTTCCGTCTCCCGCCGGACAGCCCGGGCATGATGCTTGCGGTTGTCCGGCGCGGTCGTCGTTGAGCCGGCCGTCATGGAACCGCAACGCATGGAACCCGGCGCATGGAACCCGGAATGAATGGGTCAGGCTTCGTTCACATTTTCCGGACTATCCTTGGGACGCCGGGCGGAAGCGCGGCGGAGACGCGACTCTCGGGGACACGGGCCAGGACTCGGGACGACCGGACCGGCCGGTGGAGAGATCGCGAAACGCAGGCAGCACGGGACGGGGTGGTAAAGTGCAGCTGAGGCGGGGTTTGCTGCGCGCGCTGCGCAACACGGGCATCATCGTCATCTACCAGACGCCGGACCTGCATGTCCTGTGGGGACAGAACGTGCCCCCGGAATGGTCGGACGGCGACATCCTCGGCAAGACCGACGCCGACTTCCTCTCCGCGCCGATGGCCGAGCGCATCATGGAGATGAAGCGCGAGGTGCTGGCCTCGGGCGTCCCCGAGAAGCTGGAGTTCCACGAGGGCGTCGAGCATGGCGGCCGCTGGTACGACATGTGGATCGACGCCGACCGCGGCGAGGACGACGACGAGATCGCCGGCGTGGTGACGACGATGGTCGAGGTCACCGACCGCAAGCACCGCGAGCAGACGCTGCGCACGCTCCTGCGCGAGGTCAGCCACCGCTCCAAGAACCTCCTCGCCATCATCCAGAGCATCGCCACCCAGACCGGCCGCCATGCCTCCGGCATCGACAGCTTCCTCGAGCGCTTCCGCGGCCGGCTGCATTCGCTTGCCTCGTCGCAGGACCTGGTGACGTCGTCAAACTGGCGCGGCGCCATGCTGAGCGAGCTGGTCGAGGGCCAGATCGCGCGCTACCGCGAGGAGGGCGACGAGGGCGTGCGCTTCGCCGGCGTCGACGTCCACCTCAACCCCAATGCGGCGCTGCATATCGGGCTCGCCCTGCACGAGCTGATCGTCAACTCGATGAGCCACGGCGCGCTGGCGCAGCCCGGCGGCCAGGCGCAGCTCACCGCCTCGCTCGTGCGCGAGCCGGATGCGGCGTCGCCGTCGCTGGTGCTGATCTGGAGCGAGGCGTCGGATGCCGACGGCCTGCCCGAGCGCAAGGATTTCGCCAGCGTGGCGCTGGAGCGGGTGGTGCCGATGTCGCTCGCCGGCACGGCGCGGTTCGACGTCGGCGACGGCCGCCTCGACTACCGGCTCGAAGTCCCGGCCGGCAATTTCGAAACGACCTGAAAGCAAGCCGCGTCCCGACCGCACCACGGGAACCATCCCCCGAATGCGGAAAAGCCGGCCTTGCGGCCGGCTTTTCCTGCGGTGCTGATTCTTTGAAATCGCCCGCCCTGGCAACGCAGCATCCCGTTTGGGGGGCTATGGGGTTCGGGACACCCGCTGCCAGGCAATAGAATGCGCGGCGAAAGGCAAGGTTCCATCGGGCGGCGAATTATTTTTCGCGATCGCCGCGGCCGGTTTCGGAACGACCGGGCGGCTATCGCGGCGGATTGAGGCGCTCGGGCGGGATGCGGACGGTCATCTCGCCCTTCCTCGGCTCGACATAGAGCACCAGCGCGTACATGGCGCCATAGGCGAGGCCCGCCAGCACGGCCAGCGTGGTCAGGAACCTGAAAAGTGTCGGCATGCTCCTGCCTGCATTCGTTGCGACCGCGAACCCGTGCCGTTATGGGACGGCAGGCCGGGCATTTCAAGAACCGAAGCCGCTCGCGCGCCCGCTTGACGCAATCGTGCTTTTCATGTCGATACCGCGCGAAACGAGGCGAGGCGATGACGGAAGAGCCATTGACGGAACTCGCGGAAACGGTCCGCGGCCGGCTGGGGGACCGCACCATCGTCTTCGTCGGGCTGATGGGCGCGGGCAAGACCGCCATCGGCCGCCGCATCGCCCAGCTTCTCGGCCTGCCCTTCATCGACAGCGATCACGAGATCGAGGCGGTATCGCGCATGTCGATCCCGGAGCTGTTCGAGCGCTACGGCGAGCCCGAGTTCCGCGCGCTGGAGCAGCGCGTCATCGACCGGCTGCTGCGCGAGGGGCCGCGCGTGGTCTCGACCGGCGGCGGCGCCTTCATGAACGCGCAGACGCGCGGCGCGGTGGCCGAGCGCGGCATCTCCATCTGGCTGAAGGCGAGCCTCGACCTGCTGATGGAGTGCGTGGCCAAGAACCAGAACCGCCCGCTCCTGAGGAGCGCCGATCCGCGCGCCGTGATGGAGCGGCTGATGGCGGAGCGGTATCCGGTCTACGCGCTCGCCGACATCACGGTCGAGACGCGCGACGCGAAGCGTGAAATCATAGCGGACGAGACGCTGGCCAGGCTCGGCGAGTATCTCGGACGCAAGGACGAGGAAAGGGCGGCGCAATGATCGTCGGCGAGGGGC
>JACZJD010000643.1 GCA_014860725.1 Aquamicrobium sp. | reverse complement strand
GCGGCACGCGCCAGCCCGTCTCCGCGCTGGTCGAGTGCCGGCTGGAGACCGGCCGCACGCACCAGATCCGGGTGCACATGGCGCATATCGGCCATCCGCTGGTCGGCGACCGCGACTACGGCCGCGCCTTCCTGACCAAGGCCAACAAGCTTGCCCCGCCGCTCGGCGATCTGGTGCGCGCCTTCCCGCGCCAGGCGCTCCACGCGCGGCTCCTCGCCTTCCGCCATCCCTCGACCGGCGCGCCGATGCGTTTCGAGGCGCCGCTGCCGGCCGATCTCGCGGAACTTGTCGAGGGGTTCCGGCGTTGGCGCAGTGAGGCATAGTCCCTGCGGGGACCGGGCGTTCATATTTCCGTGACGCTGTGTTTTTGGCCGCGGCGGGATCGTGTTTTCGCCGCAAACGTTCCTATATAACACCTTCGACGCGGTGCGCCCTGTCGCGGCCGCGCTCGAGCGTCCGCCGGTCCGTGGGGACGCAAACACGCGAAGAGAGGGAGGGTGCTTTATGGCCCAGACACTACCCAGCATCGTTTCCGGAGAGGGCGGTCTTACCCGCTATCTCGAAGAGATCAGACGATTTCCCATGCTCCAGCCGCAGGAAGAGTACATGCTCGCCAAGCGGTATCAGGAGCATGACGACACCGACGCCGCGCACAAGCTCGTCACCAGCCACCTCAGGCTCGTGGCCAAGATTGCCATGGGCTATCGCGGATACGGCCTGCCGATCGGCGAGGTCATTTCCGAAGGCAATGTCGGGCTGATGCAGGCGGTGAAGAAGTTCGAGCCGGAGCGCGGCTTCCGGCTGGCCACCTACGCCATGTGGTGGATCAAGGCGGCGATCCAGGAATACATCCTGCGCTCGTGGAGCCTGGTGAAGATGGGCACCACCGCCAACCAGAAGCGGCTGTTCTTCAACCTGCGCAAGGTGAAGGGCAAGATCCAGGCGCTCGACGAGGGCGATCTGAAGCCCGAGCAGATCACCGAGATCGCGACGCGGCTCAACGTGTCCGAGGAGGAGGTGGTGTCGATGAACCGCCGCCTCTCGGGCGACGCCTCGCTCAACGCGCCGATCCGCGCCACCGAAGGCGAATCCGGCGAATGGCAGGACTGGCTCGTCGACGACAGCCAGAGCCAGGAGCAGATGCTCATCGAGCAGGACGAGCTGGACAATCGCCGCGGCATGCTCTCCGAGGCGATGTCGGTCCTGAACGAGCGCGAGCGCCGCATCTTCGAGGCGCGCCGGCTCTCCGACGAGCCGATGACGCTTGAGGAGCTGTCGTCGGAGTTCGACATCTCGCGCGAGCGCGTGCGCCAGATCGAGGTGCGCGCCTTCGAGAAGGTGCAGGACGCGGTCAAGGCGGCGGCCCGCCGCCAGGCGCAATCGCTGCGCACCATCGAGGCCGAGCCCGCGTAAGGCGCGCCCGGTCCGGTCCACGGGGCCGAAAGAATCTCCGGAACGAGAAAGCCGCCGCGAGTTTTCGCGGCGGCTTTTTCCATGTACCGTCGCGAACGACGGCGGGAAGGTGCGTGCGGCTTGCCGGTCCGGCGGCTCAGCCGCTGCTTGCCTCGTTCCAGGCGCGCAGGGCGTCCTGGAAGACGCGTTCGCCGGGGACGCCCTTTTCCATCGATAGCAAGGCGCGCCGGCCCGACTGGTAGACGATCGGGATATCGACCCAGCTCTGGCGGCGCAGGAGGTTGAGGTTGACCTCGGTCTCGGCCGGGGCGTCGCTCAGCGCGATGAGGAAGAAGCCGTCGGCGATCTTGGCCGGAATGCC
>JACZJD010000642.1 GCA_014860725.1 Aquamicrobium sp. | reverse complement strand
ACGTCGCCTACGGCCTGATGGTCAAGGGCGTCGGCAAGGCGGAGCGGCGGCAATCGGCGGAAGAGGCGTTGAAGCTCGTCCAGCTGCCCGGCTACGGCGCCCGCCGGCCGGGACAGCTCTCGGGCGGCCAGCGCCAACGCGTCGCGCTCGCCCGGGCGCTCGTCAACAAGCCCAAGGTTCTCTTGCTCGACGAGCCGCTCGGCGCACTCGATCTGAAGCTGCGCGAGAACATGCAGGAGGAGCTGAAATCGCTGCAGAAGGCGCTCGGCATCACCTTCGTCTTCGTCACCCACGATCAGGGCGAGGCTCTGTCGATGGCCGATCGCGTCGCCGTCTTCAACGACGGCCACGTCATGCAGATCGGCACCCCGGAGGAGATCTACCAGCGGCCGGCATCGCGCTTCGTTGCCGATTTCGTCGGCTCGTCGAACGTGCTTCCGCCGGATTTCGTCCAGCGCTACTCGGGCCAGCGCCGCTGGGGCAGCCTTCGTCCCGAGGCGATCCGCATCCAGCGCGCCACGGGCGGCGACGGCGTTTCCGCTCGCATCGTCTCGACCAGCTATCTCGGCGCGACGACGCGCGTGGTGCTCGACGCCGGCGGCCTGCGCCTCAACGCGACGGTGCCGTCGGGTGCCGACCTGCCGCCCGCGGGCGAACCGGTCGTGCTCACCTTCAACCGCGAGCACCTGCACGTGATGGAGGGTGAGGCGTGACCGCCGCCAGTACCACCCCCGCCATCCTGCCGGCACGCGGCGGCGTGCTCGGAGCCTTGTCCGACACGTTCTGGCGCCGGCCCAGGCTGCTCCTCTTCCTCATGCTGACGCCGCCGGTGCTCTGGCTCGGCATCATCTATCTCGGCTCGCTGTTCGCGCTGCTCCTGCAGAGCTTCTTTTCCATCGACGAGTTCTCCGGCCTGATCAACCGCGAGTTCACGCTCAAGACCTATGGCGAGCTTCTCCGGCCCGCCAACCTCGACATCATCGTCCGCACGGTGACGATGGCGGCTCTGGTGACGCTCGTCTCGGCGGTCGTCGCCTTCCCCATCGCTTACTTCGCCGCCCGCTATGCGCGCGGCAAGTGGAAGGCGCTGTTCTACCTCGGCGTCATGCTGCCGCTGTGGTCGAGCTACCTGGTCAAGATCTACGCCTGGAAGCTGATCCTCGCCAAGGAAGGCATCCTCACCTGGCTGCTCGCCAAGCTCCACCTGCTCTGGCTGGTCGAGGCGTGGCTGGCGATTCCGATCGTCGGCGGTAACTCGCTGTCGGTCTCGGCGACCGGCACCTTCGTCGTCTTCGTCTATGTCTGGCTACCGTTCATGATCCTGCCGATCCAGGCCGCACTCGAGCGCGTCCCCGGCAATCTGGTCGAGGCCTCGTCCGACCTCGGCGCCTCGCCGGGCCAGACCTTCCGCAACGTGCTCTTCCCGCTGGCGCTGCCCGGCATCGTCGCCGGCTCGATCTTCACCTTCTCGCTGACGCTCGGCGACTACATCATCCCGCAGATCGTCGGCACGTCGCGGCTGTTCATCGGCCAGGCGGTCTACGCCCACCAGGACACGGCGGGCAACATCCCGCTCGCCGCCGCCTTCACGGTCGTGCCCATCGTCATCATGGGCCTCTATTTGTGGATGGCCAAGCGCATGGGGGCCTTCGATGCGCTCTGATCGCAATGCCTCCGCGCCGCTCGGACTGAAGGTCGGGGCGGCCGCCGGCCTGCTCTTCCTTCACCTGCCGCTGCTGCTCATTTTCGTCTACGCCTTCACCACCGAGGAGAAGAGCTATCAGTGGCCGCCGCCAGGCTTCACGACGAAGTGGCTCGCCGTCACCTGGGCGCGTCCCGACGTCTGGCAGGCGCTCACCCTTTCCGTCCAGGTCGCCGCCATCTCGACGGCGATCGCACTGGTGCTCGGCACGCTCTGCGCCGCGGCGATCTCGGGCACGCGCTTCTTCGGCCGCGAGGTAATCTCGCTGCTCGTCATCCTGCCGATTGCTCTGCCCGGCATCATCACCGGCATCGCGTTGCGTTCGGCCTTCAGCCTGGCCGAGATCCCGTTCTCCTTCTGGACGATCGTGCTCGGCCACGCCACCTTCTGCGTGGTCGTGGTCTACAACAACGCCGTTGCGCGCTTCCGGCGCACCTCCGGCTCGCTCATCGAGGCGTCGATGGACCTCGGCGCTAACGGTTTCCAGACGTTCCGCTACGTGATCCTGCCCAACATTGGCACGGCTTTGCTTGCGGGCGGCATGCTCGCGTTCGCGCTGTCCTTCGACGAGGTCATCGTCACCACCTTCACCGCCGGCCAGCAGCAGACCCTGCCGATCTGGATGCTCGAGGAACTGGTGCGCCCGCGCCAGCGCCCGGTCACCAACGTCGTCGCCATGGTCGTCGTGCTCGTCACGCTGCTGCCGATCCTTGCTGCCTACTACCTCACCCGCGACGGCGACCAGGTCGCCGGCTCCGGGAAATGACACCGAAAGGGAGATGTTCATGGACACCCAGATGCTGATCGGCTCGGCCTTCGAGGCCGGTACCGAGACCGAGGAGGCGATCCTCAATCCGCGCACCGGCGAGACGATACTGAACATCCCCGAGGCCAGCCAGTCGCAGATCGAGAAGGCGGTAGCCGCCGCCGAGAAGGCCTTCGCCACCTGGTCACGGACCACCCCGGCGCAGCGCTCCGGTTACCTCCGGAAGATCGCCGACCGCATCGAGGCGGAAGCCGCCGGCTTCGCCGCGCTGGAGGCGCTCAACTGCGGCAAGCCGATCAACGCCGCGCTGAACGACGAGATCCCGGCTATCGTCGACTGCTGGCGCTTCTTTGCCGGTGCGGTGCGCTCCATGCCCGGCCAGGTCGCCGGCGAATACCTTCCCGGCCACACCTCGATGATCCGTCGCGATCCGGTCGGCATCGTCGCCTCGATCGCACCGTGGAACTACCCGCTGATGATGATGGCGTGGAAGCTGGCACCCGCGATCGCCGGCGGCAACACGGTCGTCTACAAGCCGTCCGAGCAGACCCCGCTGACGGCCCTGAAGCTGGCCCGGATCCTCGCCGAAGTCCTGCCCGAAGGCGTGGTCAACGTCGTGCTCGGCCGCGGCGAGAGTGTCGGCAACGCGCTGATCAACCATCCCAAGGTCAACATGATCTCGATCACCGGCGACGTCGCGACCGGCAAGAAGATACTGCAGGCGGCCGCCAAATCGGTAAAGCGCACGCATCTCGAGCTTGGCGGCAAGGCCCCGGTCATCGTCTTCGATGACGCCGACCTCGACGCGGTGGTCAACGGCCTGCGCGCCTTCGGCTACTACAATGCCGGCCAGGACTGCACCGCCGCCTGCCGCATCTACGCGGGCGACAAGGTTTACGAGAAGCTCGTCGCCGACCTGTCCTCGGCGGTCTCGACGATCCGCTACGGCCAGGACGACGACACCGAGAACGAGATGGGGCCGCTCATCTCCAAGCGTCAGCGCGACCGCGTCGCCTCCTTTGTCGAACGCGCCGCCGAGTTGAACCACATCGAGATCACCACCGGCGGCCGCCCGGGCGAGGGCGGCGGCTTCTACTACCAGCCTACCGTGGTCGCCGGCGCGCTGCAGGCCGACGAGATCGTCCGCCGCGAGGTGTTCGGCCCCGTCGTCTCGGTCACCCGCTTCTCCGACGTCGACGAGGCGGTCGCCTGGGCGAACGACAGCGACTACGGCCTCGCCTCCTCGGTGTGGACGAAGGACGTCAGCAGGGCCATGGCGACGGCGGCGCGGCTGCAATACGGCTGCACCTGGATCAACACCCACTTCATGCTCACCAACGAAATGCCGCATGGCGGGCTGAAGCAGTCGGGCTACGGCAAGGACATGTCGCTCTATGCGCTGGAGGACTACACCGCCGTGCGCCACGTGATGATCGCGCACGGCTGAGCCGGCGGCGCGGGCGGCAGCGGGTCAGGGGGCAGGCAGGGGGCAGCAGGGGCGGCGGAGACGACGCCGGCTGTGCCATCCCGCCGCGGCCGCTGCGCCTTGCCGGGCGGCCGCCGGGGTGCCAGCATCCCGTGCCAGCATCCCGCCGGCTTACACGACCGGGACATCGACAACGCTTTCCTGAAACGGGGAACCATCATGGCAGACACCGATCTTGCGGCAAGGCGCAGCGCGGCGATCGCGCGGGGCGTGGGGGTGACGACGCAGGTCTATGCCGAGCGCGCCGAGAACGCCGAGATCTGGGACGCGTCCGGGCGCCGCTACATCGACTTCGCGGCCGGCATCGCGGTGGTCAACACCGGCCATCGCCACCCGAAGGTGCTGGCGGCGGTCAGGGAGCAGATCGAGAGGTTCACCCACACCTGCCATCAGGTGGTGCCCTACGAGAGCTACGTGGCGCTGGCCGAGCGGCTGAACGCGGCGACGCCCGGCGCCTTCGCCAAGAAGACGGTGTTCGTGACCACGGGGGCGGAGGCGGTGGAGAACGCGGTCAAGATCGCGCGCGGGGCGACGGGGCGCTCGGGCGTCATCGCCTTCGGCGGCGCCTTCCACGGCCGCACCTTCCTCGGCATGGCGCTGACGGGCAAGGTGGCGCCGTACAAGGTCGGCTTCGGGCCGCTGGTGGGCGACGTCTTCCGCATCCCGTTCCCGGTCGAGCTGCACGGCATCGGCGTCGCCGACACGCTGGCGGCGCTGGAGCGGCTGTTCAAGGCCGACATCGAGCCGTCGCGGGTGGCGGCGATCATCGTCGAGCCGGTCCAGGGCGAGGGCGGCTTTTATCCCGCGCCGCCGGCGCTGATGACGGCGCTGCGCGAGGTGTGCGACCGCCACGGCATCGTGATGATCGCCGACGAGATCCAGACCGGCTTCGCGCGCACCGGCAAGCTGTTCGCGATGGAGCGCTACGGGGTCGCGCCGGACCTCGTGACCATGGCCAAGGGGCTCGGCGGCGGCTTCCCGATCGCGGCGGTGACCGGCCGGGCGGAGATCGTCGATGCGGTCGGCCCCGGCGGGCTCGGCGGCACCTATGGCGGCAACCCGGTGGCGGTGGCGGCGGCGCATGCCGTGCTCGACGTGATCGAGGAGGAGGCGCTGTGCCACCGCGCCGAGCAGCTCGGGGCGCGGCTGAAACAGCGGCTCGAAAGCTTGCGCGACGCCGTGCCGCAGATCGCCGACATCCGCGGCCCCGGGCTGATGGTGGCGGTCGAGTTCAACAGGCGCGGCGACACCGCCCCGGACCCCGCCTTCGCCGAGGCCGTCAGAGCCAGAGCCCTCGACAAGGGCCTCATCCTCCTCACCTGCGGCACCTACGCCAACGTCATCCGCTTCCTCCCCCCGCT
>JACZJD010000641.1 GCA_014860725.1 Aquamicrobium sp. | reverse complement strand
CTGCCCGCGCCGCCGCGGCCAGCTCCAGCATAGTGGCGTCGTCGATGTCGGCGGCGGGCGGCGCATCCTCGCTCTCGCCGCGCGCATGGCGGAGAATCGCGTAGTTGCCGGCATAGGCCTCGATGCAGCCGCGCCGGCCGCAGCGGCACAGCGCGCCGTCGGGAATGTGGATCATGTGGCCGAACTCGCCGCCCGAGGAGTGCGAGCCCGAGAACAGGCCGCCGCGCAGCACAAGCCCCATGCCGATGCCGTTGGACAGCAGCACCGCGACGAAATTGTCGCGGTAGCGCTCCGGATGGCGCGCCTTGAGCGCCACGGCGATCATGTTGCAGTCGTTCTCGACCGTGACCGGCACGCCGAGCTCGGCCTCGAGCGCGTCGGCGAAGGCGACGTCGCTGTGCGGCGTGATCGGCGACCACAGGAGCCGCCGCGCCCCGGAATCGGTGATGCCCTGGATGCCGAGCGCCATGCGCAGCACCGGGCCGTGGCCCGGCCGCGCCCGCGCCAGCACTCGCCGCACCGCCGCCTTCACCGCCTCGACGAGCTCGTCCTGCGACAGGGTCAGCGTCTGCGGCCGGGTGACGTCGGCGGCGATCTCGCGGCCGGCATAGTCGATCAGCGTCGCCGACAGCGCGTTGAGCGACAGCACCACGGCCACGACCGTGGCCGCGCCGGGGTTGAGGCCGAGCGCCACCTGCGGCCGGCCGCGCTTCAGCGCCGCGCTTTCGCCGCCGCGCACCTCGGCGAGGATGCCCTCCTCGATCAGGCTGGCCGAGATGGTCGAGATGGTCGAGTTGCTGAGCGCCGTGGCGGCCGCGATCTCGGTGCGCGACGGCTGGCCGGCGCGGCGCACCGCCGCGATCACCATGGCGCGGTTCTGCCTGCGCAGATCGTCGTGGCGCACGCCCACCGTCATTGCCCGTCGCTCCTCCCGCTTGCCGATGCCCGTATCGGGCATTTCCTGCCCTTCCCTCGCCCGGCATGCAAGCGTCACGGATATTGACACGGGCCTTCGGCTGAGTCATTCTTTTTTTCGAAGCTCGAAAAAATAGCTTCGCATCGCAGCAGGGCTAGCCATAGCGCCCCGCGGGCGCAGGGAGGAACATCATGAAGAAGCTTGCAACCGCCATGCTGGCGGGCGTCGCCCTATCGGTCGTCACGTCGCTGACGATGACGGCGCCGGCCGTCGCCGAGGGCAAGACCGTCGGCGTCTCCTGGTCCAACTTCCAGGAGGAGCGCTGGAAGACCGACGAGGCGGCGATCAAGGCTGCACTGGAAGCCGCCGGCAACACCTACATCTCGGCCGACGCGCAGTCGTCCGCCGCCAAGCAGCTCACCGACGTCGAGGCGCTGATCAGCCAGGGCGCGGACGCGCTCATCATCCTCGCCCAGGACGCCAGCGCCATCGCCCCGGCCGTCGAGAAGGCCGTCGCCGAGGGCATCCCGGTCGTCGGCTACGACCGCCTGATCGAGAACCCCGACGCCTTCTACCTCACCTTCGACAACAAGGAGGTCGGCCGCCTGCAGGCGCGGGCCGTGTTCGAGGTCCAGCCCGAGGGCAACTACGTCTTCATCAAGGGCAACGGCGCCGTCCCCAACGCCGACTTCCTGTTCGCCGGCCAGATGGAGGTGCTGAAGGAGGCGATCGATTCCGGCAAGATCAAGAATGTCGGCGAGGCCTACACCGACGGCTGGCTGCCGGCCAACGCCCAGCGCAACATGGAGCAGTTCCTGACCGCCAACAACAACGACATCGACGCGGTCGTGGCCTCCAACGACGGCACCGCCGGCGGCGCCATCGCCGCGCTGGAGGCGCAGGGGCTCGCCGGCTCGGTGCCGGTCTCCGGCCAGGACGGCGACCACGCCGCGCTCAACCGCATCGCGCTCGGCACCCAGACCGTCTCGGTCTGGAAGGACTCGCGCGAGCTCGGCAAGGCGGCGGCCGAGATCGCCAACCAGCTCGCCGACGGCGTCGCCATGGAGGACGTCGAGGGCGCGGTGAAGTGGGCCGACGGCCCCAACGGCGTCGAGATGAACGCGATCTTCCTCGCGCCCAACCCGATCACCAAGGACAACCTGGACGTCGTCATCGACGCCGGCTGGGTGTCGAAGGAGATCGTCTGCCAGGGCGTCGCCGCCGGCACCGTTGCGGCCTGCGACTGATCGCGGGGCCACGGCCTGACAGCAACGAGCGCCGCGGTTTGACGAAAGCCGCGGCGTTTTCATAATCTGGACGATCGACACGGCCGCCGGGCGCGGCCGGACGGGAGGAACGATCATGTCGGACGCGACGGCGCAGGCGCCCGCCGACAGGGCACGGGCGAGCGAACTCGGCCCGGTGGGGCGATTTCTCAAGGCAACCGAGATCGACACGCGCATGCTCGGCATGATCGGCGCGCTGCTCGTCATCTGGGCCGTGTTCCACGTCCTGTCCGGCGGCCTGTTCCTGACCCCGCGCAATTTGTGGAACCTGTCGGTGCAGTCGGCCTCCATCGCGGTGATGGCGACCGGCATGGTGCTGGTCATCGTCACCCGCAACATCGACCTGTCGGTCGGCTCGATCCTCGGCATCTGCGGCATGATCATGGGCGTCGCCCAGGCGCAGTACCTGCCGGGCCTGCTCGGCTTCGGCCATCCGGCGATCTGGGTGCTCGCCGCGCTCGCCGGCCTCGCGGTCGGCGTCACGATCGGCGCGCTGCACGGCTACGTCATCGCCTATCTCGGCGTGCCGGCCTTCATCGTCACGCTGGGCGGCCTGCTGGTGTGGCGCGGCGCCGCCTGGTGGGTGACGAGCGGCCAGACCGTCGCCCCGATGGACGCCACCTTCCGCCTGATGGGCGGCGGCCCGGGCGGGGCCATCGGCGCGACGTGGAGCTGGATCGTCGGGCTTGCGGCCTGCGCCGCGGTGGTGCTGCTCCTCGCCAACGCCCGCGCGCAGCGCAAGCGCTTCAAGTTCCCGCTGCGCCCGCTGTGGGCCGAGGGCTTCCTCGGCGCGGTCGCCTGCGCGCTGATCCTCGGCGCGGTGTGGGTGGCCAATTCCTATCCGTGGCCGGTCGGCATCGTGCGCCGCTACTATCAGGCGCAGGGCCTCGAGGTGCCGGAGAACGTATTCATCGCCCACGGCATCGCCGTGCCGGTGCTGATCGCGCTCGGCGTCGGCATCGTCATGACCTTCGTCGCCACGCGCACCCGCTTCGGCCGCTACGTCTTCGCCATCGGCGGCAACCCGGAGGCGGCGACGCTCGCCGGCATCAACACCCGCTGGGTGACGATGAAGATCTTCATGATTATGGGCGGGCTGGCGGCCATCGGCGGCATGATCTCGACCGCACGCCTCAACGCCGCCACCAACGCGCAAGGCACGCTCGACGAGCTGCTGGTCATCGCCGCGGCCGTCATCGGCGGCACGTCGCTGTCGGGCGGCGTCGGCACCATCGCCGGCGCGATGCTGGGCGCTGTCCTGATGCAGTCGCTCGCCTCGGGCATGATCCTGCTCGGCGTCGACACGCCCTTGCAGAACATCGTCGTCGGCCTCGCGCTCGTCATCGCCGTGTGGCTCGACACCGTCTATCGCCGCCGGGTGGGATAGGGAGGAACCGCCATGACCGCAGGAACGCCTCTCGTGGAGATGAAGAACATCTCCATCTCCTTCGGCGGCATCCATGCCGTCGACAACGCCTCCATCGACCTCCACGCCGGCGAGGTGGTCGCGCTTCTCGGCCACAACGGCGCCGGCAAGTCGACGCTGATCAAGATCCTGTCCGGGGCCTATCGCCGCGACGCCGGCGACATCTTCGTCAACGGCGAGGAAGCCAAGATCGACAACCCGCGCGACGCCAAGAAGTACGGCATCGAAACCATCTACCAGACGCTGGCGCTGGCCGACAATGTCGACGCCGCCGCCAACCTCTTCCTCGGCCGCGAGCTGCGCACGAAATGGGGCACGCTCGACGACGTGGCGATGGAATCGGAGACCCGCAAGGTGATGGGCCGGCTCAACCCGCGCTTCCAGCGCTTCAAGGAGCCGGTCATCAAGCTGTCGGGCGGCCAGCGCCAGTCGGTCGCCATCGCCCGCGCCATCCACTTCAACGCCCGCATCCTCATCATGGACGAGCCGACGGCGGCGCTCGGGCCCCAGGAGACGGCGCAGGTCGGCGAGCTGGTCAGGCAGCTCAAGGACGACGGCATAGGCATCTTCCTCATCAGCCACGATATCCACGACGTGTTCGACCTCGCCGACCGCGTCTGCGTGATGAAGAACGGCCAGGTCGTCGGCACCGCCCGCACCGAGGACGTCACCAAGGACGAGGTGCTGGGCATGATCATCCTCGGCAAGTGCCCGCCCGGCGCGATCCCGGGTCCCGGCGCCATGCAGGCCGTGGCCTGACGGCCGCCCGGACGGACGCGGCAAGCGGGCAAAGGAAAAGGGAGCCTTGCGGCTCCCTTTCGCATTCACCCGGGAGGCAACGCCTAGCGGCAGCGCGCCTCGTAGATGCGGCCGTACTCGTCGCGGTAGCGGCACCAGCCCGGCCGGTCCGCCGAGCGGCCGATCAGGTAGCCGGCGGTCCCGCCGATCAGGGCGCCCGCCACCGCGCCGCTGCCGCGACCCGTAGCCAGTCCGCCGATCGCCGCACCCGCTGCCGCGCCGCCGACGGCGGTCTGCTCGGCCGTGGTGCAGCCAGACACCAAACCGCCCAGCATCAGTACCGATGCGGCTGCGATCATCAATTTCTTCATCCGTGCCTCCATGACATTCGGGGGACCCTTCCCGCCAGAACATGACCGGAAGATGTGGTGCGATCAAGTCCTAGCGGCGCGCCACGGCTTCGACGTCGTTGCCGCCGCGGTTCGACGCGACCAGAACTTCCGGTGACGCATATGGTTCCACGGAGGCTGTAAGTTTCCCGTCCGCCGTGACGTCCCAGACGATCTCGGCATCGGTCTCCGTCAGCAGCGGATCGACCTCGAAGCACTGCACGAACATGCGCGGGGCCGCCTTTTCATGCGCGGCCGCGAACGCGGGGCGCTCGGCCTCGCAATCCTCGATGGTCTCGTAGATCGCCGTCGGCGCCGGCACCTCGCGGCACTCGGCGAGATCGGGCGAGCATCCGACGATCAGCAGGAAAGCAGCGATGTGTTCCATGACCGTATTCCTTTCGATCCGTTAACGCGCCGCTGCCGCGGCGGGTTCCCGCGCGACCCCGCTTCACCTTTCGGCAATCGGTTCGTGGCAGGGTCGGCAGCCAAGCGAAGGAGCCGCACATGAGCACGGCCGTCAGGCTGGAAGCCTTTCTCGAGATGATGAGCGCCGAGCGCGGCGCGAGCGACAACACGCTCGCCGCCTACCGCCGCGACCTGGAGGACGCCGCGGCCTTCCTCGGCGGCCGGCTGGCCGAGGCGGGAAGCGACGACATCCGCGCCTTCCTCGACGATGTGGCGCGGCGCGGCTTCGCGCCCACCTCGCAGGCGCGCAAGCTGTCGTCGCTGCGCCAGTTCTTCCGCTTCCTCTATGCCGAGGGCCTGCGGGCCGACGACCCGACCGGCACGGTGGACGCGCCGCGCAAGGAGCGGGCGCTGCCCAGGACCATGCGCGAGGACGCCGTCGCCCGCCTGATCGCCCGCGCCGAGACCGAGAAGCGCGAGGCCGGCGACGGGCCGTCATACCTCGCCGCCTGCCGGCTGCACGCCCTGGTCGAGACGCTCTACGCCACCGGCCTGCGCGTCTCGGAGCTGGTGGCGCTTCCCGTCACCGTGGCGCTGCGCAGCGAGCGCTTCTTCATCGTGCGCGGCAAGGGGGCGAAGGAGCGTATGGTGCCGCTGTCGCACGCGGCGCGGGCGGCGCTCACGGACTGGCTCGCCGCACGCGCGGCGCGGCCGGAGCTCGCGGAAAGCCCGTTCCTGTTTCCCTCGCCGTCGGAGAGCGGCCATCTGCCGCGCCAGGTCTTCGCGCGCGAGTTGAAGGCGCTCGCCGGCCGCGCCGGCGTGCCCGCGTCCAAGGTGTCGCCGCACGTGCTGCGCCACGCCTTTGCCAGCCATCTGCTGCAGAACGGCGCCGACCTGCGCGCCGTGCAGCAGCTTCTCGGCCATTCCGACATATCGACCACGCAAATCTACACCCACGTGCTCGAAAACCGGCTGGCCGAGCTGGTCGGCCGCCATCACCCGCTTGCCGACTAGGCCCGCTGCCGCTATGTGAAGCGCAGTTTTTGCTCGCGAAAGCCGTCTTACGGCGGCCTTTCAGACCTCGACCCCGCGTTCGGAACCATCACGGCGGATGTTCAATTATCTCGATTTCGAAAAGCCGGTCGCCGACCTCGAAGGCAAAATCCTGGAGCTGAAGAAGCTGACGGAGAGCGGCGAGGCCGTCGACGTCGCCGACGAGATCGCCCGGCTGGAGAAGCGTTCGCAGGAGGCGCTGCGCGACATCTACCGCCAGCTGACGCCGTGGCAGAAGGTGCAGGTGGCGCGCCATCCCGACCGGCCGCACTGCCTCGATTACGTGCGGGCGCTGTTCACCGACTTCACGCCGCTGGCCGGCGACCGCGCCTTCGCCGAGGACCAGGCGTTGGTGGCCGGCTTCGCGCGCTTCCGCGGCGAGCCGGTCGCGGTGCTGGGGCTGGAGAAGGGCAACGACACCCAGACGCGGCTGAAGCACAATTTCGGCAGCGCCCGGCCCGAGGGCTACCGCAAGGCCGTGCGCGTCATGGAGCTCGCCGACCGCTTCGCCATCCCCGTGGTCAGCCTCGTCGACACTGCCGGCGCCTATCCCGGCATCGGCGCGGAGGAGCGCGGCCAGGCCGAGGCCATCGCCCGCTCCACCGAGGCCTGCCTCGGCCTCAAGGTGCCGAACGTCGCCGTGGTGATCGGCGAGGGCGGCTCGGGCGGCGCCATCGCCATCGCCGTCGCCAACCACGTCTACATGCTGGAGCATTCGATCTATTCGGTGATCTCGCCCGAGGGCGCGGCCTCGATCCTGTGGCGCGACACCACCCGCTCGAAGGACGCCGCCACCTCGATGAAGATCACGGCGCAGGACCTGCTCGAGCTCAAGATCATCGACGGCATCATCCCCGAGCCGCTCGGCGGCGCGCATCGCGGCCAGGAGACGGTCATCAAGGCCACCGGCGACCAGATCGCCCGCGGCTTCGCCGACCTCCAGCGCGCGCCGATGGACTATCGCGAGCACCGCCGCGAGAAATTCCTCGCCATGGGCCGCAGCCTGTAGGACAGGCTGCCGCATCCACCTTTTCGCCACAAATTTGCCGCGCCCGTCCGCTCAATGGTCGTGCGCATGCAATGACTTTCGCGTGAGCGGCATTTGGTAAAGATTGCGGTAAGGGAATTTCAAGGTTAACCCGCCATGGTCGGGTCAGGGGCAGGACGGGTTCGGGGACGGACGGGCCCCGGCATCCATGAATGAAAGCATGATCCGCATTCCGATGAAAACGAGCTTCGCACGCGCCGGTCTTGTCGTTGCCGCCATCGCCCTCGCGGGCGCCCTTGCCGGGTGCACCGAGGCGACGCTGGGCGACGTCTCGCCCAAGGCGAACAAGCAGCTTCCGCCCGAGCTGGTGCAGTCCATGCGCGCCAAGGGCATGACGACGACGTCGCCGATCATGGCGCGCATCTTCAAGGAAGAGAACAAGCTCGAAATCTGGAAGCAGAAGGACAACGGCCGCTACGACCTCGCCGCCTCCTACGACATCTGCAAGTGGTCGGGCCGGCTCGGGCCGAAATTCACCGAGGGCGACCGGCAGGCGCCGGAGGGCTTCTACACGGTGCGGCCGCACCAGATGAACCCGAAGTCGAGCTATCACCTGTCGTTCAACATCGGCTTCCCCAACGCCTACGACCGCGCCCACGGCCGCACCGGGCAGCACCTGATGGTGCACGGCGCATGCTCCTCGGCCGGCTGCTATTCCATGACCGACGAGCAGGTCGAGCAGATCTACGCCTTCGCCCGCGACGCCTTCAAGGGCGGGCAGACCGAGTTCCAGATCCAGGCCTTTCCCTTCCGCATGACGGCGGCCAACATGGCCCGCTACAAGGACGACCCGAACTACGAGTTCTGGAAGATGCTGAAGGAAGGCTACGACCACTTCGAGATCACCCGGGTGCCGCCGAAGGTCGACGTCTGCGAGAGGCGCTACGTCTTCAACCGCGTCGCCGAGCCCGGCAGGACCTTCGAGCCGACCGCGGCCTGCCCGCCGACGACACGACCGGAGAAGCTCGAGGTCGCCTACCGCAGCTATCAGGCCACCTACGAAAGCGCGTTCTCGGCCGCCCTCGCCGGCAGCCAGAGCAAGGCCGTCGCGCCGTCGCCGTCCATCGCCGGCGTCAAGGAGGCGCAGCTCGTCGCCGGCTGGTCGCGCCGCCGCGCCCGCGGCGAGAAGGTGACGCGCGAGCCGCCGACGCTGGAGCGGCCGCAGATCCTGGCCTCCGAGCAGGCC
>JACZJD010000640.1 GCA_014860725.1 Aquamicrobium sp. | reverse complement strand
GCGAACCCTGTCATTTTCCCGCTTGCAAAGCGTTATCTTATTACATAGTAACGGTATAACATTAAGAACACTTCAGCCATTTACGGGAAGGGGTCGCCGTGCTCGAAAGCCGCGTGTTTCAGAGAGTGTCCGTGCTGCTGCTGGCCTCGGTCGCAGCGCCGCCTGCGCCTGCGCAGACGGTCGCACCGGGGGCGACCGTCCTCGAGCCGATCGTCATCACCGCCACGTCGGGTGAGCGCTTTCTCCAGGACGCGCCGGCCAGCGTGACGATCGTGACCGGCGAGGAGCTGCGCCAGCGGCCGGTGCAGGATCTCGCCGGCGCCATCGAGGGCACGCCCGGCGTGCAGCTCACCGGCATCGGCCTCGGCCGGCGCGGCATCTCGATCCGCGGCATGCAGACCGACCACAGCCTCGTGCTGGTCGACGGCATGCGCGTCAGCAATTCGGCCTCGGCCATCGCCCATTCGGACTACGAGTTGGGCTGGGTCCCGGCCGAAGCCATCGAGCGCATCGAGGTGGTGCGGGGGCCGATGTCCTCGCTCTACGGCTCGGAGGCGCTGGGCGGCGTCGTCAACATCATCACGCGGCGCGCGACCGACGAATGGCGCGGCTCGTTCTCGACCTCCGGCCTGCTGACCGAGCACGGCCTCGGCGGCCAAAGCTACAACGTCTCCGGCTATGCCGGCGGGCCGATCGTCCCCGGCGTGCTCGGCCTCAACGTCTGGGGCCAGTTCAGGGGCAGGACCGAGCTCGCCTCGCCCGCCGATCCGCGCGTCTCGTCCACCGGCGACCACAAGGCGTTCACCGGCAATGCGACGCTGACCTGGACGCCGGACGCGCGCCAGCGCATCGACCTGTCCTACGGCGCCGGCTTCGAGGAGCGCTGGAGCGGCACGCGGGGGACGGGACCCTTCCCGGCCTACTATCGCTCCGAGGACGACATATGGCGGCAGCGCCTGTCGCTGTCGCACGAGGGCGACTGGGACTGGGGCACGAGCCGCGTGCGCGTCTACAGCGCCCTGCTCGACCGCGAGAACCGGCGCAGCGACGGCGCGCCGCCCTCCGGCCCGCACAGGTTCATCGACACGGTCGGCGACGGTCAGGTGAGCTTCTCGCCGTTCGCGGGCCACAGGGTCACGCTCGGCGGCGAGCTGCGGCAGGAACGGCTGAAGGACCCGACGGTGAACGCTGCCGGCCGCGCCGAGCAGATGCATTACGCGGCCTTCGTCCAAGACGAGATCGCGTTGGGCGACCGCTGGGAGCTGGTGCTCGGCAGCCGCTTCGACCGTCACGAGGAATTCGGCTGGCATGCCAGCCCACGTGCCTATCTGCTGCACCATTTCAACGATGCCCTGACCCTCAAGGCCGGCATCGGCACCGGCTTCAAGGCGCCGACGCTGAAGCAGCTCTCGCCGGAATATTCGGCCATCGCCGGCGGCGGGCGTTTCACCATCACCGGCAATCCCGACCTGAAGCCGGAGACCAACCTGTCCTTCGAAGCCGGCTTCGAATACCGGCAGGGCATCTGGTCGGCGCGCGCCATGGCCTTCCAGAACGATGTCGAGAACCTCATCCAGGCGGTCTGCCGCATCGGCTGCACCGGGGCGCCCGGCGCGATCTGGTCCTACGAGAACGTCAACAAGGCCCGCATCCGCGGCCTCGAGCTCGGCGGCGGCGTGGAGCTGCCGTGGAACATGCGCCTCGACGCCAACTATACCTATCTCGATCCCGTCGACCGGACGACCGGCGCGCGCCTGCCGGACCGCTCCCGCCACGCCGCCAACGCGACGCTGGCATGGTCGCCGTGGGAGACCTTCACCGCGTCGCTGCGCGTCAACCATGTCGGCGCGCAGCGGACGACGACCGCCTCCGGGCGCCAGTCCGCCTACACGCTGTTCTCCGTCTATGGCGACTACGCCTTCAACGAGAACGCCAGCCTCCAGTTCGGCGTCGAGAACGTCACCGACGTGCGGCTGGCCGACGAGTCGGGCGACTACGCCTATGCCGATGAGGGCCGGCGCTTCTTCCTCGGCCTGCGCGCGAGCTTCTAGCCGATGCGTGTCCTCGGCCCGATCCTGCTGGCGCTGCTCTTCGTCGCGGCACCGGCTCTGGCGCAGGCGCCGCAAGCGGCGGACCGCCCCGTCGTGCGCGTGCTGACCAGCAGCTTCGTGCTGCCGGAGAAGTTCCGCGCGCTCGAGC
>JACZJD010000639.1 GCA_014860725.1 Aquamicrobium sp. | reverse complement strand
GGGTCGTTGGCGAGCTTCACCAGCTCGCTGATCGACAGCACCGGCAGCGAGTAGACGTCGATGCGGCCGTCCTGCACCATCTTCAGGCCGCTCTGGCCGTCGGGCACGACGATGACGCGGTCGCGCGGCGTGCCGGCTTCCAGCGCCAGCCGCTCCTCGGTGCCGCCGCCCGGCGCGCCGATGGTGGCGTCGGCATGCGCGGCGATGGCGGCGTAGGTCGTCAGCCCCTTGGGGTTGCCCTTCTTCACCAGAAAGGCCTCGGCGTCGCACAGCACCGGCTCGGAATAGGCGACCGCCGCACAGCGCTCGGGCCGCATGAACAGGCCGGCCGTCACCACGTCGTGGCGGCGGGCCTGAAGGCCCGGGATCATCGCGCCGTATTCGGAGATCGAGGCCACCACCTCGGGCACGCCGAGGCGCTCGAAGATCACGCGCGCCACGTCGGGGGCGGCGCCCGAGACCTTGCCGTCGGCGGCGACGGCGGTGAAGGGCGGCTCGTTGGCGATGGCGATGCGGACGAAGCCCTGCTCCTTCAGCTGGTCGAGCTTGGGGTTGTCCTGCGCCTCGGCGCCGATTGCGATCGCCGCGACCGCGGCCACGGCGGCCAACCCGCCAAAGATCATCTTCCTCATGGTCAAGCTCCCTGTTCCTCTGGATGTGCGTTTATGGTTCTTGGTTCACGCGGTCAGACGCGATGTCCGGCCGCGATGATCTTTCTGAGGAACGCCTGCGTGCGCTCCTCCTTCGGATGGCGGAAAATCTGGTCGGGAGGCCCCTCCTCGACGATCCTGCCCTTGTCGAAGAACAGCACCCGGTCGGCGAAGTCGTGCGCGAAGCCCATCTCGTGGGTGACGAGCAGCATGGTCATGTCGGTCTCCTCGGCGAGCCTGCGCATGACGTTCAGCACCTCCTCGACCAGTTCGGGGTCGAGCGCCGACGTCACCTCGTCGAACAGCATGATCTTCGGCGACAGCGCCAGCGCGCGGGCTATGGCCACGCGCTGCTTCTGGCCGCCGGAAAGCTCGGCCGGCATGTTCCGCGCCTTGTCGGCCATGCCCACCATGTCGAGCAGCTCCATCGCCCGGCGTTCGGCCTCGGCGCGCGGCACCTTCTTGGTCAGCATCGGCGCCAGCGTCACGTTGTCGATGACCGACTTGTGCGGAAACAGGTTGAAGAGCTGGAACACCATGCCGATCTTCTGGCGCATCCGCGCCAGATGCCGCTCGTCGGCGGGCACGAGGCCTCCCTTGTCCGGGCCTCCCTTCGCCGGCATGTGATAGAGCTGCTCGCCCTCGACCTCGATATGGCCGCCCTGGATGCGCTCCAGCGTCATCAGGATGCGCAGGATCGTGGTCTTGCCCGAGCCGGACGGTCCGATCAGCGCCAGCTTCTCGCCCGGCATCACCTGCATCGACAGGTCGTCCAGAACCTTCAGCGCGCCAAAGCTCTTGCTGATCCCGTCGATCCTGATGATGGGCGAAGCCATGCGCGTCCGGCCTCCTCGCTGTTGCGGGCCCTAACGATGGGGAAGCGATAAAATCATGTCAATTGGGAAAATTAAATCATGACAATTTTCTCCCGAATGCCGATTCCGGGAGCATGATCTGCGTCCGAAGCGGGCAGCGGCCGCGCCGGATTCGGCGGAGAGGGACGCGCGCTGCATCCCGCCGGGGCAGGAGGGCCGAAGGCTGCTCAGATCGCCAGCAGCAGATGCTCGGGGTCGGCGAGGAGAAGCTGCGCGACCACGCCGAGGCCGGTCCGCAGCTCGGCCTCGCTGGTCGAGCCGAGCGAGATGCGCACCGCGGGCGACCACGGCGCCTCCGAGGTGCGGAACGACACGCCGGGCGCGATGGCGACGCCCTGCAGCCGGGCATGGGCGACGAAGCCGTCCTCGGCCCTCCCTCCCGGCAGCGGCAGCCAGATATGCAGGCTTTCGGAATGGGCGCGGAAGTCGACGCCCGCCAGCACCTCGGCGGCGATGGCGTGGCGGCGGCGGATGGCGGCGCGCTGCCAGTCCACCAGCTGCACCGCCGTGCCGTCCTGCACCCATTTGGTGGCAATCTCGGCGACGAGCGGCGTCGCCATCCAGTTCGAGACGAGGTGGCGGTTGGCGACGGCCGCGACATAGCGGTCGGGCGCGACGAGATAGCCGATGCGCAGGCCGGGCACCACGATCTTGGTGAAGCTGGTCACGTAGAGCGTGCGCTCGGGCGCGAGCGCGGCCATCGGCGGCGGTCGGCTCTCGACCAGCGGCCCGAGCACGTCGTTCTCGATGATGGCGATGTCGTGCCGCCGCGCCACCTCGACGATGGCGAGGCGGCGCGCCTCGCTCGTCAGCGTCGCCGTGGGATTGATGACCGAGGGCTGGATGAACACGGCGCGGATGTCGCTGCGCCGGCAGGCCTCGTCCAATGCCTCCGGCACCAGCCCGTCGCCGTCGATGGCCAGGCCCTCGAGGGTGAAGCCGAGATAGGTCGCGAGCGGCACCAGCGTGTGATGGCCGATCGCCTCCGCCGCCACGGTCGAGCCGGGAGGCGCGGCCGTCATCAGCGCCACCGTCATGCCGGCCGTCGCGCCGTTGGTGACGCTGACGTTGAGCGGCGAGACGGAAAGCCCGCAGCGCTGCAGCCACTCGACGGCCGCGGCCTTGTGGCGCGGAAAGACGTTGTTCGGCCGGAACGACAGCGCCGCGCTCGCCGGCAGGTTGTCGCCCAGCCACGCCAGCGCCTCCTTCATCCGGTCGAGATGCATGGGATCGCACACCGGCTTGAGGATCGACAGGTCGATCACCTCGCCCAGCCGCTCCGGCAGGTAGGGCGGATCGGGCTCCGGCCGGCTCGTCTGCACGAAGGTGCCGCGCCCGACCTCGCCGGCGATCAGCCCGCGGCGGATCAGCTCCTCATAGGCGCGGCTGACCGTCTGCACCGACAGGTCTAGGTCGTCCGCGAGCCTGCGATGGGTCGGCAGCCGCGCGCCGTTGGCCAGCCTTCCGTCGTGGATCGCCCGGGCGATCTGGTCCGCCAGCGACAGGTAGGCCGGCCGGCGGATGAGCGAAGGGTCGGGGCGCCACATTGTCATGATCTCATTAGAGACCACAATCAATGCAATTGACAATCGAAATCGCGCGCCGTCATGGTGGCGCGGACCGGCCCGAACGCAGCGCGACACCCACAATGGCAGCACCCAGACTCGACGCCATCGACATCAGGATCCTCGACGCCATCCAGCGCGACGGGCGCATCACCAAGCTCGCGCTCGCCGAGAAGGTCGGCCTGTCGCCGACGCCGTGCTGGGTGCGGCTGGCGCGGCTGGAGAAGGCCGGCATCATCTCGGGCTATCACGCGCGGCTCGACATGCGCACGATCGCGCCCGTCGCCATCGTGCTGATGGAGTTGACGCTCGGCAACCACCGCCAGGCCGACTTCGACCGCTTCGAGCGCGCCGTGCGCGGCTCTCCCGAGGTGGTGGCGTGCTGGGCGGTCGGCGGCGGCATCGACTACATGCTGAAGATCGCCGCCCGCGACATCGACGCCTACCAGCGCTTCGTCGATTCCCTGCTCGAACGCGAGATCGGCATCGACCGCTACTTCACCTACATCATCACCCGCACGGTGAAGGACGAGGCCGCGCTGCCGCTCGCCGACCTCATCGGCCCGCAGGAGTGACGCGACGGGGAGAATGTCTCCGCCGCCGGGCTTCCCGACAGAGACTTTCTCCACAACAGCGCCGCGGAACAGACGCGCTCTCCTCGCGACCCGGCCTAGGCTTCGCCGGAACCCCCGAATGCGAGGCCGCCATGTCCGCACACCATGCCCGCACGCTGCGCCACGACGCGCTCGACCGCCTTGCCGACCGGAGGCTGCACCGCGAGCTCGCCTATGTCGGCGGCAACTGGACGGCGAGTGAGGACGGCGCGACCTTCGAGGTGACGGACCCGGCGACGGGCGCGAGCCTCGCCTTCGTCGCCTCGCTCGGCACGAGCAAGACCGTGTGCGCCGTCGACGCCGCCGCCGATGCCTTCCCGCGCTGGCGCGGCCTGCTGCCGCATGAGCGCGCGGCAGTCCTGCGGCGCTGGTTCGACCTGATCGCCGCCGCCCGCGAGGACCTCGCCCTGCTGATGACGCTGGAGCAGGGCAAGCCGCTCGCCGAGGCGCTGGGCGAGATCGACTACGCCGCCTCCTTCGTCGAATGGTATGCCGAGGAGGCGAAACGCGTGAACGCCGAGAGCGTCACCAGCCATCTGCCCGGCGCGGAGATGGTGGTGCGCCGCGAGCCGCTCGGCGTCGCCGGCCTCGTCACGCCGTGGAATTTTCCCTCGGCCATGCTGACGAGGAAGGCGGCCGCCGCGCTCGCCGCCGGCTGCACCGTGGTGGCGCACCCCTCGTCCGAGACGCCGCTGTCGGCGCTGGCGCTGGCCGAGCTCGGCGAGCGGGCCGGGCTGCCGGCCGGCACCTTCAACATCGTCACCGGCGATGCCGCGACCGTCGTCGGCGCGCTCACCCGGGATGCCCGCGTCCGCGCCCTCAGCTTCACCGGCTCGACCGGGATCGGCCGGCTGATCGCGGCGCAGTGCGCCCCGACGGTCAAGCGCCTCGTCATGGAGCTGGGCGGCCATGCGCCGCTGATCGTGTTCGACGACGCCGACCTCGACAAGGCGGTGCGGATCGCTCTCGATGCCAAGTTCGCCACCTCCGGGCAGGACTGCCTCGCCGCCAACCGCATCTATGTCCAGCGCCCGCTCTACGCGCGGTTCTGCGCCGCCTTCGCGGAGCGGATCGCGGCGCTGAAGGTCGGCAACGGGCTCGAGGACGGCGTCGAGATCGGGCCGCTGATGCACGCCCGCGCCGTCGCCAAGGTCGAGGAGCAGGTGGAGGACGCTCTGGCGAGAGGCGCGCGGCTCGTCACCGGCGGCGCACGCCATGCCGCGGGCCCGCTCTTCTATGGGCCGACGCTCATCGCCGACGTGCCGGACGACGCGCTTATCATGCGCGAGGAGACCTTCGGTCCGGTGGCGGCCGTCGCGCCCTTCGATACGGAGGAGGAGGTGATCGCGCGCGCCAACGCCACCGAATACGGCCTCGTCGCCTATGTCGTCACCGAGAACGGCGCGCGCCAGCTCCGCCTCGGCCGTGCGCTCGACTACGGCATGGTCGCCATCAACCGCGTCAAGATCACCGGCGCGCCGATCCCTTTCGGCGGCGTCAAGCAATCGGGCCTCGGACGCGAGGGATCGCGCCACGGGCTGGAAGCCTTCACCGACCTCAAGTACCTGTGCTTCGACGCAGCATGAACCGCAAAGGGAACATCATGTCCGATAGATCCAACGAACTCGCCGCGTGGGACCGCGACCATTTCTTCCATCCCTCGACGCATATGGGCATGCACGCGCGCGGCGAAAGCCCGACGCGGGTCGTCTCCGGCGGCGAGGGCGTGTGGATCAGCGACGTCAACGGCAGGCGGAGCCTCGACGCCTTCGCCGGGCTCTATTGCGTCAATGTCGGCTACGGCCGCACCGAGATCGCCGACGCCATCGCGGCGCAGGCAAAGGAGCTGGCCTACTATCACGCCTATGTCGGCCATGGCACGGAAGCCTCGATCACGCTGGCCAAGATGATCGTCGAGCGCGCGCCGGAAGGCATGAGCCGGGTCTATTTCGGCCTCTCCGGCTCCGACGCCAACGAGACCAACATCAAGCTGATCTGGTACTACAACAACGTGCTCGGCCGGCCGGAGAAGAAGAAGATCATCTCGCGCTGGCGCGGTTATCACGGCTCGGGCGTGATGACGGGCTCGCTGACCGGGCTGGAGCTGTTCCACAACGCCTTCGACCTGCCGCGCGCGCCGATCCTGCACACCGAGGCGCCCTACTATTTCCGCCGCGCCGACCGCTCGATGACGGAGGAGCAGTTCGCGCAGCACTGCGCCGACAGGCTGGAGGAGTTGATCCTCGCCGAGGGGCCGGACACGGTCGCGGCCTTCATCGGCGAGCCGATCCTGGGCACCGGGGGCATCGTTCCGCCGCCGGCCGGAAGGACAAAAAGGGAGGAATACAATGCAGTTTCGCACGTTCGCACTGGTTTGCAGCACCGCTCTCGCGGCGTTGCCCGCCTCGGTCGCCATCGCCCAGGACACGAAGATATCGGACGGCGTGGTGCGCATCGGGCTGATCGAGGACATGTCCGGCGTCTATGCCGACATCACCGGCATGGGCGCCGTGACCGCCGCGCGGATGGCGGTCGAGGAGTTCGGCGGCACCGTTCTCGGCATGCCGATCGACGTCGTCTTCGCCGATCACCAGAAC
>JACZJD010000094.1 GCA_014860725.1 Aquamicrobium sp. | reverse complement strand
AACTGGTGGAGCCAAGGGGAGTCGAACCCCTGACCTCTTGAATGCCATTCAAGCGCTCTCCCAACTGAGCTATGGCCCCACTGTCGGCCCGGGATGTCGGTCCAGGACCGGAGCCGCTTCCGGCTCGTGCGGCGCGCATGGGGGCGTGCCGGTTTTCGAAGGCGGCTTCTAGCGCCGCCCGCGGCCAAGATCAAGCCTCGCCGGAGGCTTTTTTATCGTCAGCCTTCGTCGTCGTCGCCGCCGACATTGATGATGCCGGAAACGTCGTCCTCGTCCTCCTCGTCGTCGGCGAGGAAGGTGTCGTCGTCGTCATCGTCGCCGAGATCGACATCGTCGTCGTCGAGGGCGAGGTCGTCGCCGCCCTTGACCTCCTCGTCGGCCTCCTCGAGCGACACCAGATCGGCGCCGGCCTCCTCGATGTCGAGCTCCTTGTCCTCCAGCTCCTCGTCCTCGATGATCGAGGACACGGCGGTGCTGTCGAAATAGGACCGGGGATAGGACTGCCCGGTATAGGGCGACACGATCGGGTCCTTGTTGAGGTCGTAGAACTTGCGGCCCGTTTCGGGGCAGATTCGCTTGGTGCCGAGTTCAGGTTTAGCCACGTGCTGCCTCTTCGTCTGCCTGGCTGCGGGCCGCCCCCTCCGCGTCATCCCCGCGGGGCGGCTTCGCCCGCGCAACGGCCCATTCGTCCAGAAAAAGTCCGGTCCCCTTAGCGGCAAGCGGGCGTGCTGTCAAAGCCTATGTCGCCGCGCCCGGAGACGCTCCGGAAAGGCCGGCGACGCGGCCGTGCCGGCCCCGTGCCGCGCCGGTCCCGGATGGGGGATGACCGCGCCCGGCAGCCATGTTAGGAGACCCGCGCACCGAAAGAGTTGCGCGCCGCTCCCACCCCGCCGCCGGAGGCGGCCGCCAAGGACAGTTCCCAAGGACGGTTCGATGAACGCCCCCGCCTCCGCGCCCGCCCATGCAGTCGCCTCGCCCGCTCCCGCCACCGCCTCGCGCTCGGAAGGGCTTTCGGGTAGCGTCCGCCTGCCGGGCGACAAGTCGATCTCGCACCGCGCCTTCATGTTCGGCGGGCTGGCCGCGGGCGAGACCCGCATCACCGGCCTGCTCGAGGGCGAGGACGTGCTGCGCACCGGCGACGCCATGAAGGCAATGGGCGCGAAGATCGAGAAGCGCGGCGACGAGTGGATCATCCGCGGCGTCGGCAACGGCTGCCTGCTGGAGTCGGCCGCCCCGCTCGATTTCGGCAATGCCGGCACCGGCTCGCGCCTGACCATGGGCCTCGTCGGCACCTACGACATGAGGACGACCTTCATCGGCGACGCCTCGCTGTCGAAGCGGCCGATGGGCCGCGTGCTCGATCCGCTGAGGCTGATGGGCGTGCAGGTGCTCGACGCCGCCCCCGGCGACCGCATGCCGCTGACGCTGCACGGGCCGAAGCGTGCCGCGCCCATCGAGTACCGCGTGCCGATGCCCTCGGCGCAGGTCAAGTCGGCCGTGCTGCTCGCCGCCCTGAACACGCCGGGCGTGACCACGGTGATCGAGCCGGTGATGACGCGCGACCACACCGAGAAGATGCTCGCCGGCTTCGGCGCCGGGATCGAGGTCGAGACCGACGCCGCCGGCGTGCGCCATATCCGCATCGAGGGCGAGCCGAAGCTGACCGGCCAGGCGATCGCGGTGCCGGGCGATCCGTCCTCGGCCGCATTCCCGCTGGTCGCGGCGCTGATCGTGCCGGGCTCCGACATCGTCATCGAGAACGCGCTGATGAACCCGACCCGCACCGGCCTGATCGAGACGCTGGCCGAGATGGGCGGCGATATCGAAATCCTGAACCCGCGCAAGGCCGGCGGCGAGGACGTGGCCGACCTGCGCGTGCGCGCCTCCGGGCTCAGGGGCGTCACGGTCCCGCCCGGGCGGGCGCCGTCGATGATCGACGAATATCCGGTGCTGGCCGTCGCCGCCGCCTTCGCCGAAGGCGAGACGGTGATGGAGGGGCTGGAGGAACTGCGCGTCAAGGAGAGCGACCGCCTCGCCGCCGTTGCGCGCGGGCTGGAAGCGAACGGCGTCGACTGCGCCGAGGGCGAGGCCTCGCTCGTCGTGTGCGGCAGGCCGGGCGGCAGGGGGCTCGGCGGCGGAACCGTCGCCACCCATCTCGACCATCGCATCGCCATGAGC
>JACZJD010000638.1 GCA_014860725.1 Aquamicrobium sp. | reverse complement strand
GGCCCAGAAATAGTCCTCGTCGACGCCGCCCAGCGGAATGCCGAGCGCACCCAGCGCCGCCTCGTAGAAGCGCCGGCTGGCCTCGAGGTCCATGACGACGATCTGGATATGATCGATCAGGCGACCGCGGTGCAGTTCGTTGGTTTCCATGCCGGTGTCCTCGGTTTGCCGCGTCCCCGCTGCCACCGCCGCAAGGTAGCGCATGGTTCCGGGCCGTCAATGCGGCGACCGTCTCAGCCCCGGGCCGGGATGTTGACCAGCCGCGAGGCGGCGAGCGCGAGATAGGCGACGAAGAACAGCGCCAGCGTCCAGGCGAAGCCGCTGGGGCCGGCGATGTCCATGCCGATGCCGATGGCCTGCGGGCCGACCAGCATGCCGATGCCGTAGCACAGCACGAAGGCGGCGTTGGCCGAGGCGAGGTCGCGCCCCGAGAGCTTGGAGCCGAGATGCGCCAGCCCGACCGTATAGAGGCCGGCGACCACGCCGCCCCACACGAACAGGATCGCCGCGCTCAGGTGCCAGTTTCCGGCGAAGAACGGCAGCGCCAGGACACCCAGCAGTCCGACGAAGGCGCACAGGGCGAGAAGGACGCGGCGGTCGCGCATGCGGTCGCTGACGAGGCCGAGCGGGATCTGCAGCAGCACGTTGCCGAGGCCCACCGCCGTCAGCAGCAGCGCGGCGTCGCCCTCCGAATAGCCGATGCGCGCGCCGTAGACGGGAAACAGCGCGAAGCCGCCGGTCTCGACCGCGCCGTAGACGAGCACGGCCCCGGTCGCCGTCGGCACCATCCAGATGTAGCGGGCGAACCCGTCGCCGCCGCGGTGCGGCGAGCCGGAGATGTCGGGGCTTTCGCGCCAGGCGAGCGTCACCGGGATGGCGGCGAGCGCGATGAGCATGAAGGTGATGCCGAACGGCGCGAAACCGGCGGAGCCGATCTGCGCGAACAGCCACGGCCCGAAGGCGAAGCCGAGCGACAGCACCGTGGCGTAGATGCCGAGCACCAGCCCGCGGCGGTGCGGCGGAGCCGAGGTCGAGATCCAGAACTCGGACAGGATGAACAGCACCGTCAGCGCGAAATGCAGCACCGCGCGCAGCGGGAACCACATCCAGAAGGCGGGCACGAAGTAGAAGCCGACGAAGGCGAACCCGCCAGCGACGATCATCGCCAGCATCAGCGGCACCACGCCGAAGCGCGCGGCGAGCGGCGTCGCGAAGGGAGCGGCGGCGATGGAGGCGATACCGGCGACGGCCGTGTTGGCGCCGATGGCGGTCGCGGAATAGCCGCGCGTCTCCAGGATCACCGACAGCAGCGGCACGCCGAGGCCGATCGCCATGCCGACGACGCTGATCGAGGCGATGGCGGCGGCGATCGACAGCCAGCGCATGCCGGGCTCGGAACCGGCGTGGTCGGAAGCGGACGGCGGCTTCGCCATCTGTGTCACCCGCGCGAAGGAGAGGACGTCAGAGAATGTCGCGGCAGAACCGGTTGTGGCGCATGTAGTAGAACGGCACGGGCCCGCCGGGCGACAGCTCCGGGTCGTCGCGCAGGCGCGCCAGCACATCCTCGAGCACGGTGCGGGTGATCGCCGGAATGTCGGCCTCGGTCGCCTTCTCCAGCGGCAGCCACATGATCTCCTCGAGCTCGTCGGTCGGGCCGCCTTCGGCCAGCTCGACGGCGACGTCGTCGCGGAAGGCGGCGAGGAAGCGAGTGTCGAAGCGGCGCACCCGTCCGGGCGGCGTGATGGCGCGGGCGACGAAACGCAGCCCTTCGAGCGACGGCGCGACGCCGTGCTCGACGAAGCCGTGCCAGTCGGTCTTGGGCGTGGCGAAGGCGCCCGGCCTGCCGATGAGGAGCCCGGCTTCCTCGTAGGTCTCGCGCACGGCCGACAGCGCGATGGCGCGCGCCCGCGCCGTGCTGGTGCGCCCGCCGGCGAGCTTCGATTCCACCTCGGGGTGCAGGCCGGCGGCGACCGGGATGCGGCTGTCGGCCGGATCGGTGCGCCCGCCCGGAAACACGAACTTGCCGGGCATGAAGGCGTGGCGCATGTGGCGGCGGCCCATCAGCACGCGGAAATCGCCGGCCTTGCGGTCGAGCAGGATCAGGGTCGCGGCGTCGCGCGGGCGCTTCGGCCCCGCTCCGAGCGCGAAGTCCTTGTTCTCGACGCGGTCGACTTCCGCCCGAGTCATCCCCGCCATGCCGATCTTGTTGCCTGTCATGCCTGCCTCACAGTTCCGGATGGGTTTCGAGCGCGTCCGGCTTGCCCGAAAATCCGTGCATCCTCAAGGCCCATTGCAGGCCGACGACCGCGCCCTTGGTCGGCTGGAGGAGACCGATGGTCATGACCAGCGTGATCGGAACCCAGATGGCCAGATGCTGCCAGGTGGTCAGTTCGAACACCGTCTCGACGCCCATGAAGGCGCCGACGACGATGTGGCCGACGACGAAGATCACGAGATAGGCCGGCAGGTCGTCGGCGCGATGATGGAGATACTCCTCGCCGCAGACCTCGCACGAATCGGCGACCTTGAGGAACCGGCGGAACAGCTTTCCCTGTCCGCAGTGCGGGCACTTGCCCATGAAGCCGCGGGCCATCGCCTGCGTCAGCGAGCGGTCGCTGCCGGCCTTGTCGCCGAAAACCTGTTCTTCCATTTAACGCCTCCGGGAGCGGCCGCGGGGCAGCGGCCGTTGGGTGCGCGCCCTGCCGCGGCGCGCCTTGTGGAACGACTGCTTCGAGCCGGGCAGGGGCTTTGGCTCGCTCAGCATCTCGAAACGCATGGCGCCGGCCATCGGAGCGACCTCGACGAGACGGACCTCGACCTCGTCGGCGAGCTGATAGCCCTTGCCGCTCCTTTCGCCGAACAGCGCATGCGCCGATTCGTCGTACATATAGTAATCGTCGCCCAGCGATGACACCGGTATGAAGCCGTCCGCGCCGTATTGCGGCAGCTGGACGAACAGCCCCGCCTTGGTGACGCCGGAGATGCGGCCCTGAAAGCTGTCTTCGAGCCGCGTCGCCAGATGCGCGGCGATCAGCCGGTCGACGGTCTCGCGCTCGGCGGCCATGGCGCGGCGCTCGGCGGCCGAGATCAGCGCCGAAATCTCCTCCAGCCGCTCTTCCTGCGCGCGGGAAATCCCGTCCTTTCCAAGGCCGAGCGCGCCGATCAGGGCGCGGTGGACGACGAGGTCGGCATAACGGCGGATCGGCGAGGTGAAGTGGGCGTAGCGCCGGAGGTTCAGCCCGAAATGGCCGATGTTCTCCGCCGCATAGGCGGCCTGGCTCTGGCTGCGCAGCACCACCTCGTTGACGAGGATTTCGTGGTCGCTGCCCTTCACCCGCGACAAGATGCCGTTGAACGACGAGGGCTTCATCTGCGCGCCGCGCGCCAGCGCCAGGCCGAGCGTGGCGAGGAACTCGCGCAGGCTTTCCTGCTTGGCGAGCGAGGGCGCGTCGTGGATGCGGTAGATGAGCGGCAGGCGCTTGGCCTCCAGCGTCTCGGCCGCGGCCACGTTGGCCTGGATCATGAATTCCTCGATCAGCCGGTGGGCGTCGAGGCGGTCGGGCACGACGACGCGGTCGACCGTGCCGTCCTCCTTTAGCAGGATCTTGCGTTCCGGCAGGTCTAGCTCCAGCGGCTCGCGCGCGGTGCGGCCGCGCTTCAGCACGGCATAGGCGTCCCACAGCGGCCGCAGCACCGGCTCCAGAAGCGGCCTCGTCTTGTCGTCGGGCCGGCCGTCGATGGCGGCCTGCGCCTGCGGATAGGCAAGCTTCGCGACCGAGCGCATCATGACGCGGTGGAACGAATGGCGCAGCTTGCGGCCGTCGGCGGCGAAAATCATGCGCACGGCGAGCGCCGGCCGGTCCTCGCCCTCGCGCAGCGAGCACAGGTCGTTGGAGATGCGCTCGGGCAGCATCGGCACCACCCGGTCGGGGAAATAGACCGAGTTGCCGCGCCTCAGCGCCTCGCGGTCGAGCGCCGAGCCATCGGTGACATAGGCCGCGACGTCGGCGATGGCGACGGTGACGACGTGGCCGCCGGGATTGGCGGCGTCGGGATCGGGCGCGGCGTGCACCGCGTCGTCGTGGTCCTTGGCGTCGGCCGGGTCGATGGTGATCAGCGGCAGGTCGCGAAAATCCTCGCGCCCCTGCATCGTCGCCGGCGTCGCGGCTTCCGCCTCGGCGATCGCCTCCGGCGGGAAGATGTGCGGAATGTCGTGGGCATGGATAGCGATCATCGAGACCGCCTTCTCGCTCTCCAGCGAGCCCAGCACCGACAGCACCTTCGCCCGCGGCAGGCCGTAGCGGCCGCTCGACACCTGCTCGACCTCGACCAGATCGCCGCTCCGGGCGTTGCCGGCGAAATCGGCCTCGACCACCAGCTCGGGCTGGCGGCGCTCGACCGGCTCGATGCGGAACGAGCCGTCCTGAAGCTTGCGGAAGATGCCGAGAACCGCCTCGCGCCGCTTCTCGAACACCTTCATCACCCGCCCGGTATAGGCGGGGCCGGCTTCCTCGCCGGTCGGGAACACCTTGGCCAGAACCCGCTCGCCGACGCCCGGCGCGCGGGCCTTGTCGCTGCGCGAGGGACGGATGGAGACGACGGGGGCGGCGCCGTTCTCGTCCGGCCATTCGGTGGGGCGGGCGAGAAGCAGCCCTTCGGGATCGCGCGAGAAGATGTCGAGCACCACCACATGCGGCAGCGCGCCGGGGCGCGCGAAGCGCTTGGCGCGCTTTTCGAGCAGGCCCTCGTCCTGCAGCTCGCGCAAGAGGTCCTTGAGCCAGATGCGGTCGGCGCCCTTCAGGTTGAAGGCGCGCGCAAGCTCGCGCTTGCCCGCCTGGTCGGGATTTTCCCGCACGAAGGCGAGAATCTCGTCGCGCGACGGCCGGAAGCCTTCGGACGCGCGTCCGCCTTTGCCCCCGGAAATCCGTCTCGCCAAGTCTCGCTAGTCCTTTCTGCCGGCCGTCTTCTTCGCGGGTGCCTTCTTCGCCGCGGGCTTTTTCGCCGCCGCCTTCTTGCCGGTCCCCGCTTTGCCGCCCGCCTTGCCGGCTCCCGTCTTGCCACCCTTGGCCGCGATCAGCTCCAGCGCCTCCTCGACCGTCACCGATGCCGGGTCCTTGCCCTTGGGCAGGGTGGCGTTGACCTTACCCCAGTTGACATAGGGGCCATAGCGGCCGTCGCGGACGGTTATTGGTCCACCGTCGGGATGCTCGCCCAGCTCCTTGAGCGCGGCGGGGGCGGCGCGCCCCTTGCCGTTGGCGAACTTGGACTTCTTCTCCGCCAGCACGGTCACGGCGCGGTTGAGGCCGATGGAGAACACGTCCTCGACGGTCTCGAGGTTGGCATAGGTGCCGTCGTGCAGCACGAACGGGCCGTAGCGGCCGATGCCGGCCGAGATCATCTTGCCGGTTTCGGGATGCTGGCCGACGTCGCGCGGCAGCGCCAGCAGCGCCAGCGCCTTCTCGTGGTCCATGTCCTCGACCTTCCAGCCCTTGGGCAGGCTGGCGCGCCTGGCCTCCTTGCCGTCGCCGCGCTGGACGTAGGGGCCGAAGCGGCCGTTCTTGAGGACGATCTCCTCCTGCGTGTACGGGTCCTTGCCCAGCACCCGGTCGCCGGCCTCGCCGCCCGCCGCCTCGCCATTGCCGTTGACGGCCTCGCCGAGCTGGCGGGTGTAGCCGCACTCGGGATAGTTCGAACAGCCGACGAAGGCGCCGAACTTGCCGAGCTTGAGCGAGAGATTGCCGGTGCCGCATTTCGGGCAGGTGCGCGGGTTGGAGCCGTCCTCGCGGGCCGGGAAGACGAGCGGCGCAAGCTCCTCGTTCAGCGCCTCCAGCACGTCGGTGACGCGCAGCTCCTTGATCTCGTCGACATGGCCGGAGAAATCGCGCCAGAAGTCGCGCAGCACGTCCTTCCAGGCGAGCCTGCCGTCGGAAATCTCGTCGAGCTTCTCCTCCAGCGCGGCCGTGAAGTCGTATTCGACATAGCGCTCGAAGAAGCTTTCGAGGAAGGCCGTGACCAGCCGGCCTTTGGCCTGCGGCACCAGCCGGCGCCGCTCGATGGTGACGTAGTCGCGGTCTTCGAGCGTCTTCAGCGTCGCGGCGTAGGTGGAGGGGCGGCCGATGCCCAGCTCCTCCATCTTGCGGATGAGCGAGGCTTCGGAGTAGCGCGGCGGCGGCTCGGTCGTGTGCTGCGTCGCCGTCACCGACTTGCGCGACAGCGCCTCGCCGGCCCTGATCTCGGGCAGGCGGCGGTTTTCCTCGTCCTCGGCGTCCTCGTCCTTCTGCTCGGTATAGGCCGCGAGGAAGCCGTCGAAGCGCACGACGGAGCCGACGGCGCGCAGCGCGGCGGTGCGGGCGCCGTTCACCGCCTCGATCTCGACCGTGGTGCGCTCGATCTCGGCCGGGTTCATCTGGCTGGCGATGGCGCGCTTCCACACGATCTCGTAGAGCCGCGCCTGGTCGGCGTCGAGATACCTGCGGATGCTGGCCGGCGTGCGGCGGAAGTCGGTCGGGCGGATCGCCTCGTGCGCTTCCTGCGCGTTCTTGGCCTTGGTCGAGTAATAGCGCGGCTTTTCCGGCAGATACCTGTCGCCGAACTCCGCGCCGATGGTCGAACGCGCGGCCGCGATGGCTTCGGGCGCGATCTGCACGCCGTCGGTCCGCATATAGGTGATGAGGCCCGCGGTCTCGCCGCCGATATCGACGCCCTCGTAGAGCCGCTGCGCCACCTGCATGGTGCGCGAGGCCGAGAAGCCGAGCTGCGAGGACGCCGCCTGCTGCAGCGTCGAGGTGGTGAAGGGCGGCGCCGGGTTGCGCCTGGTCGGCTTGGCATCGACAGACAGCGCCCGGAACGCGGCGCCCTCCAGCATCGCCTTGATGTCGGCGGCCTGCGCCTCGGTCTTGATGTCGAGCTTCTGGAGCTTCTTTCCCTCGAAACCGGTCAGCCGCGCCTCGAAATCCTCGGCGCGCGGGGTCGAGAGCAGGGCGGCGATCTGCCAGTATTCCTCGCGCACGAAGCGCTCGATCTCGGCCTCGCGGTCGCAGACGAGCCGCAAGGCGACCGACTGCACGCGGCCGGCCGAGCGCGCGCCGGGCAGCTTGCGCCACAGCACGGGCGACAGCGTGAAGCCGACGAGATAGTCGAGCGCGCGGCGCGCCAGATACGCATCGACCAGCGGCGCGTCGATGTCGCGCGGGTTGGCCATGGCGTCGAGCACCGACTGCTTGGTGATGGCGTTGAAGACGACGCGCCGCACGGGCTTGTCCTTCAGGACCTTCTTCTGGCGCAGAACGTCGAGGACATGCCACGAGATCGCCTCGCCCTCGCGGTCGGGGTCGGTGGCGAGGATCAGCGAATCGGCATCCTTCACCGCCTTGGCGATGTCGCCGAGTCGCTTGGAGGAGGGGCCGTCCACCTCCCACGACATGGCGAAATCGTCGTCCGGCCGCACCGAGCCGTCCTTGGCCGGCAGGTCGCGGACATGGCCGAAGGAGGCCAGAACCTTGTAGTTCGAGCCGAGATATTTGTTGATTGTCTTGGCCTTGGCCGGCGATTCGACGACGACGACATCCATGTGGTGACGCAATTCCCCTCGGGCGCGACACGGTTTCGTGCGCACCTAAAAAGCAAAACAGACCGTGACATGGCCGCGCTTGGCGGTCGGGTCAAGGGTCTAGCTGGTTTTCAGCCTCTCTCGGCAAGAATACAACCAGAAATCGTAACCGCTGCGATTGCAATCAGGGATAAATTCACTAAACTCTAATTCACGTGAAAGTTGCTTGATTGTGTTTCTGCAATCAAAGTGGAGAGCAAGGGGAGGCAGGCTATGCCCCAGCAGCCAAACCGAAGACGCACCGAGACCCTGGACTACATGCAATCCATGCTTGGCCAGCTCCGCACGATGGCGGAAGCCGAGCGCTGCGACATGCTCGCCTACCTCATCGAGATGGCCTATGTCGAGGCCAGCGACATCATTCGTGGCGAGCGTCCCCTACGGATCAAAGGGGAGCAGCGAGACAGCGCCGCCGGCGTGGCGTTCGAGCCGCCCGGCAAGGTCAAGTTCCAGTAGCACCATGGCGAGCTGCGCGGGAGCGATCCCGGTGTGGCGCAGGAGATCGTCGGTCTGTATCGGCGTCGGGCTGAGCGCCTCCAGCACCAAGGCGCGCTCGTCCTCCGCCGGCGGCGGCGCGGCGGAAAGATCCTCCGCTTCCCCGGCGCCCAGCATCGGCGGCGCGCCATCGCTCTGCGTCAATGGCGCGAGCGCGTCGGTGACGTCGCGCACCTCGGTGACGAGCATCGCGCCGTCCTTGATGAGGCCGTTGGTGCCGGCGGCGCGCGGGTCGAGCGGCGAGCCGGGAACGGCGAAGACGAGGCGGCCCATCTCGTTGGCGAGCCGGGCCGAGATCAGCGAGCCGGAACGCTGCGCCGCCTCGACCACGACGAGGCCGAGCCCCAGCCCCGCGACCAGCCGGTTGCGGCGCGGAAAGTCGCGGGCGCGCGGCTCCCAGCCGAACGGCATCTCGGAAACGAGGACGCCCTCGGCGGCGATCCTGTCGGCCAGCCGCACGTTCTCGGGCGGGTAGGGGCGGTCGAGGCCGCCGGCGAGCACGCCCACGGTTCCGGTCGCGATGCTCGCCTCGTGCGCGGCCGCGTCGATGCCGCGCGCCAGCCCCGACACCACCGTATAGCCGGCCCTGCCCAGCCCGGAGGCCAGCATCTGCGCCATGCGCGCGCCCGAGGCGGAGGCGTTGCGCGCGCCGACGATGGCGACGGCCGGGCGCTGGAAGAGCCGCGCGTCGCCCTTGACCGCGATCAGCGG
>JACZJD010000008.1 GCA_014860725.1 Aquamicrobium sp. | reverse complement strand
GGCGGTCGAGTTCAACAGGCGCGGCGACACCGCCCCGGACCCCGCCTTCGCCGAGGCCGTCAGAGCCAGAGCCCTCGACAAGGGCCTCATCCTCCTCACCTGCGGCACCTACGCCAACGTCATCCGCTTCCTCCCCCCGCTCACCGTCGACGACAGCACATTCTCACAGGCACTCGATATACTCGAACAAGCTATGACCGAAGCAGCAGCCGCAAGCTGAGCGGCCTGCCGGCGACACAGTGAGCGCGCGCAGGCCCGCGCGCGCTCGTCACGTCGGGGAATGTCCGGCCGCAAGCCCGTGCCAGCGCGCCTCGAAGGCGTCGAGCTGGATGTCGAGCAGCTTCGCCGGCGGCGACCAGCCATATTCGGGCACCAGGATCGCGAAGGCGAGGATGCCCTGAACCGCCGAGAGCATGGCCTCGAACTCGCGCCGCCTGCGCGCCTGCGACACGCCCGGCAGGCGCGCCGCCACCGAGCGCTGGAGCAGGCGGATCAGGCTGCGCGCCGGCAGCGAGCGCACCGCCATTTCCGCCTTGCCCCTGCCGTTCTCCGGCTCGCGGTCGGGAATGAGGAAGAGGACGCGGAAGACGTCCGGATGCGCCAGCCAGTGCGCCACCACCACGTGGAGTTGCCGGCGCAGGTCGGTCGGCGCGCCGCAGTCGCGCACGCGCGCGTAGAGCTCCTCCAGATCGGTGGTCCAGATCGCGCGCAGGAGCGCGAGCTTGCTCGGAAAATAGGTGTAGAGCGCCGCGGGCGTCAGCCCGACGCTCGAGGCGATGGCCCGCAGCGACACGGCGTCGAAGCCCTTGTCCAGAAACAGGCGGCGGCCGTTCTCCAGGATTCTCGCGCGCAGCTCCGCCTGCGCGTCCTCGCTTCTGGCGCGGGTGCGCCGGGGGCTTCTCATGTCGTCGAACCTCGCTGCAGCGGCCGAGGCTAGCCGCGGGCCGACCCCTTGCCAAGCCGCCGCCGCGGTGTTTAGCTGAACACGTTCAATTAAGCGGAGGCGGTCATGCCGGACCATGCCGCGCCGGGCAGCGCGCGGACGCGCTCGTTCTGGCTTGAGGCCTATGGCGACTACCGGGCCGAGCCGCCGCTCGAAGGCGACGTGCGGGCCGACGTCGCCATCCTCGGCGGCGGCTTCACCGGCCTTTCCACGGCCTGGCACCTCAAGCGGCTCGACCCGTCGCTCGACGTCGTCGTGGTCGAGGGCGACGAGATCGGCTACGGCGCCAGCGGCCGCAACGGCGGCTTCTCGATGACGCTGTTCGGCTTCGAGCCGGACGTGACCACCATGCTCTACGGGCTGGAGCGGGCGCGCGCGGCGCACCGCTACATGGAGGACGCCGTCGACTACGTCCGCGACCTCGTCGCCGGGCAGGGCATGGACAGCCACTACGAGCACAACGGCTTCGCCCGGCTGTCGCTGACCAAGGTACACGAGGCGCGCCTGCGCAAGCAGTACGAGCTCTACGGCAAGTGGGGCTTCGCCGGCTCGTTCGCGTGGTGGGACAGGCAGCGCGTCGGCGAGGAGGTCACAAGCCCGCTGTTCCGGGGCGGCTTCTACGAGCCCCGCTGCGGCATCCTCGACCCGGCGAGACAGGTGCGCGAATGGAAACGGCTGTGCCTGGAGGCCGGCGTCGTCGTCCACGAGCATTCGCCGGTCGCGCGCATCGGCTACGACAGCTTCGGGGCCACGCTCCACACCGGGCGCGGCAGCGTCCGCGCCGAGCGCATCGTGCTCGCCACCAACGCCTACAGCCATCTGCTGCCGGAGATGGGCGGTTTCTCGCGGCGGCAGGTTCCGGTCTGGACCTACCAGATCGCCACCGAGCCGCTTAGCGAGGCGCAGTGGGCGGCCATCGGCTGGCAGCGCCGCTTCGGCATCGAGACCAACCGCCATCTCGTCCACTATTTCCGCCCGACGGCGGACGGGCGCATCGCCTTCGGCGGCGCCGACGTGCGGCTGGCCTACGGCAGGGCCATGGACCGCGACAGCCATCCGCCGACATGGCGGACGCTCGAACGCCACCTCAAGGCGATGTTCCCGCCGCTGAAGGACGTCGCCATCGCCCGTCGCTGGGGCGGGCCGGTGTCGCTGACGCTCGACATGACGCCCAATCTCGGCTTCTGGCGCGACGAGCGCACGCTCTACCTCCTCGGCTGCGCCGGCCACGGCGTATCGCTGACGCAGTATAGCGGCCTGACGCTGGCCGAGCTCGCCCTCGGCATCGAGAGCAGCCGCACCACTGTCTGGTTCGTCAACCGCAAGCCTGTATCCTGGCCGCCGGAGCCGCTGCGCTCCGTTGCGGCGCACACGATCCGCGCCGCGCTGCGCGCCGAGGATGCGTTCCGCGAACGCGGCCTCTGGAAATAGGCCGGGGGAAACAAGTCATGTGCGATACGCTGGTGCTGCACGAGGAGGGGGCGACGTGGTTCGCCAAGAACAGCGACCGCGAGCCGCTGGAGCCGCAGCGTCTGGTGCGGCTGCCGGCCGTGCACGGCGATCCCGACGCCACGGTGCAGACCACCTATCTGCGCATTCCCCAGACCGCCAGCCGCCATGCCGTGATCCTCAGCCAGCCGACCTGGATGTGGGGCGCGGAGATGGGGGTGAACGCGCGCGGGGTCGCCATCGGCAACGAGGCGGTGTTCACGCGGCTGGTGGCGCGGCAGGGCGAGGCGCTGCTCGGCATGGACCTGCTGCGGCTCGGGCTCGAACGCGGCGACGACGCCCGCCACGCGCTCGACATCATCACCGGGCACCTCGCCCGCTACGGCCAGGGCGGCCCTGCCGGCTACCGCGACAAGAAGTTCCGCTACGACAACAGCTTCCTGATCGCCGATCCCCGCGAATGCTGGGTGCTGGAGACCGCCGGCCGCTTCTGGGCGGCGAAGCGGGTCGCGCGCTACGCCATCTCCAACCAGCTCACCCTCGGCGCGGATTTCGACCTTTCGAGCCCGGACCTCCCGGGCGAGGCGCGCCGGGCCGGCCTGTGGAACGGCCGCGGCGACTTCCACTTCGCCCGCACCTTCGACACGTGGCTGCTGCCGTGGGGGGGCGGCGCCCGCACCCGGCAGCAGCCACGTGTCGAA
>JACZJD010000637.1 GCA_014860725.1 Aquamicrobium sp. | reverse complement strand
CTGCGAATGCGCGCCGCCGGGGCTCGATATCGCCGACAGCGCCGCGCCCACCGAATCCTCCGGCGCGCTGCGCGCGAGGTCGCCGAGCGACAGGATGCCGACGAGGCGCTTGTCGCGGCTCACGACCGGGATGCGCCTGATCTTCTGGTCGGCGAGGTTGCGGCAGACCTCGTCGGCGTCCTCGTCCTCGAAGCAGTATTTGACCTCCGCCGACATGACGTCGCGCACCTTCGCCTCCGGCCCCTTGCCGCGGGCCACGGCGCGGATCGCGATGTCGCGGTCGGTGAGCATGCCGACGAGCCTATCGTGGTCGCCGACGGGCATGGCGCCCGCATCGATGTCGGCCATGACGGAAGCCGCCTCCTGTATGGTCTGGTCGGGCCGCGCGATGCGGACGTCGCGGGTCATCGCTTCGCTCACTCTCATGGTTTGCTCTCCCTTTCTCGTTGCGGGGTGGTCTGCCTCGGGCAGACGTTTCCCAACCCCCCGCGCCACGATGTGTTCCTGAGAGTCTCCGGGGCTGCGTCAGCCGATGGGGTCATGGCTCGCCTCCCTCGCTTCCGCCACGGGAGGATTGCGCTTCCCGCCGGTTTCGGCGGGCGGCTTGAGCGCGGCGAGGAAGGCGTCGAGCCACGCCGTCGCGTCGTGCCGGGTCACGTGGTCGAGCAGCGCTTCGTGCCGGCGCCGCCGCTCCTTCAGCGGCATGGTCAGCGCCCGGTGGAGCCGGCGCGCCATGTCGTCGATGTCGTAGGGGTTGACGATCAGCGCCTGGCGCATCTCCTCCGCCGCGCCGGCGAACTTCGACAGCACCAGCACGCCGGGGTCCTCCGGGTCCTGGGCGGCGACATACTCCTTGGCGACGAGGTTCATGCCGTCGCGCAGCGGCGTGACGAAGCCGACCTGGCTGCCGCGGAACAGCGGCGCGAGCTTGCGCCGCGACACCGAGCGGTGGATGTAGCGGATCGGCGTCCAGTTGAAGTCGGCGAAGCGGCCGTTGATCGAACCCGCCAGCGTCTCCAGCTCCACCCGGATGTCGGCATAGGCGTCGACCTCCTCGCGGGTCGGCGGCGCGATCTGCAGGAAAGTGACGGACTTCTCCAGCTCCGGATGCTGCGCCAGAAGCTGGCCGAACGCCTTCAGGCGCTCCGGCAGCCCCTTGGAATAGTCGAGCCGGTCGACGCCGATGATCTGGCGGCGGCCGAGCACCCGCCGGCGCATCAGGTCGATCTGCACCTCGTCGTCCGCCTCGCTCGCCATCTTGGCGACGCTCGCCGCGTCGATGCCGATGGGGAACCGGTCGATCAGCACCGAGCGCTCGCCGAGGCGGAAGCGGTTCGGCGCCACCTGCACCGCCGAGACGTGCTCGCCGAGATAGTGCTTGAGGTTGCCGGCATCGGCATGGGTCTGGAAGCCGACCACGTCGTAGTCGAGCAGCGCATCGACCAGCTCCGCATGGTTGGGCGCGGCGTTGAGGAGGTCGGGCGGCGGGAACGGGATGTGCAGGAAGAAGCCGATCCTCTGGCGGCAGCCCAGCCGGCGCAGATGGCTGGCGAGCGGGATCAGGTGGTAGTCGTGCACCCAGACGAGATCGTCGGGCTCGAGGAAGGGCAGGAGCTGGCGGGCGAAGGTCTCGTTCACCCGGCTGTAGCTGGCGAAGAAGGACGGCCTGTAGTCGACCAGATCGAGCCTGTAATGGAAGAGCGGCCACAAGACGCTGTTGGCGTAGCCGAAATAGTAGTCGGACACGTCCTCCGGCGACAGGGGTGCCGCCACCCGCTCGACCTTGCCGATGGTCTCGACCTGGAGGTCGCCGCCGGTCTCGCCCTCCCGCTCGCCGTTCCAGCCGAACCAGACGCCGCCCCGTTTCTTGACGGCATCGGCCAGCCCGACGGCGAGGCCGCCCGTCTGCGTCGCCGCGCGCAGGTCGGCGACCCGGTTGGAGACGATGACCAGCCGGCTCATGCCACAGCCCCTCGCCGGGACGAGCCGCCCTGCGGGCAAGGTTCGGGCTCGGCCGGGTCGTCCCCGGAAGGGTTCTCGCCTGCGGGGGAGGGAGGTGCTTTTGTCGGGGGCGGCTTCATCGGACCGAAGGCTTCTTGATCTTCTTTCCTTCTCCTCAACGGAGGACAACACGCCAGCGGCGCATTGGTTCCCCCGGTGAGGGGTTTCGCTTGCGGACCATGCCGCTCAGCCCGCGGCCAGCCTTGCCAGGCAGGCGGCGAATGCGGCGGTGTCGGCGACACGGTAGCGGGCATGGGTCTCGCCCGGCCCCACCTTCAGCGACACGCCGCCCATGCCGTTGACGAGGGCGAAGCCGGCTTCGTCGGTGACGTCGTCGCCGGCGAAGAACGGCAGGCGGCCGGAAAACGGCGCTTCCGCCATGAAATCGGCGATGGCGTCGCCCTTGGTCCGGGCGGCGAGCTTCATCTCGATGACCTTCTTGCCCTCGACGAGCCGGATGCGGCCGTCGCCGCGCGCAAGGTCGATGGCGAAGGCGAGGCTGTCGGCCTCCAGTTCCGGCCGCTTGCGGTAGTGCAGCGCCACCGACCCCGGCTTCACCTCGGCGAGGAGGCCCGGCCGGCCTTCGACGAAGGCGCTGACCGCCGCGGCAAGCCGCTGCTGGGCGTCGGCATCGACCGGCGTCTGCAGGAGGGTGCCCGCGGCGTCGCGCCGCTCCAGCCCGTGCACGCCTGCCGCCGGCAGGCGCAGCGGATGCAGCATGCGGTCGAGCTGGGCGATGCTGCGTCCCGAGACGACCGCGACCGCGCCCCCGGCGACCTCTTCCAGCCGGCGCAGGACGGCAAGCGTTTCCGCGCCGACCGCGGCGCGGTCGGGGTCGGCGACGATCTGTGCGAGCGTACCGTCGAAATCGAGGAAGAACGCGGTCCGGGAGGGCGGAAGATGGTCGGCGGGAAAATCGGGGGCTGGCAAGGGCATGCTCCGGCTGTCTCCCCGTCAATGCCGTCGCCGTCCTTGTGTTCCCGCATCACCGCGCGAAAGGCGGGAACAATGCCCCGCCTCCGGCGGTTGTGCGGGCCCGATCCACACTGCGGAGCCCGATCCAATGGACGACAACAACCGAGACGACACGGCCGCGGATGCCGTGGCGAGGCAGCACCGCATCCAGTCGCAGGTCAACCGCGCCGACGCCGAGCGCGGCGAGGAGAAGGAGCCCGGCGCGATGCAGGCCGGCGCGCGGCTTTATCCCGTGCCGCCGTTCCCGGCCCAGCATCAGGCCAAGCCCGGCGACGAGACCGCGCTGGAGCCGGCGCCGATGTACGATGCGCCGTTCTGGCGCGGCTCCGGCAAGCTCGAAGGCAAGGTGGCCCTGGTCACGGGCGGCGATTCCGGCATCGGCCGCGCCGTGGCCGTGCTCTTCGCCCGCGAGGGGGCGGATGTCGCCGTCGCCTATCTGAGCGAGCACGAGGACGCGGAGGAGACGCGGCTCGCCGTGGCCGACGAGGGCAGGCGCTGCCTGCTCCTGCCCGGCGACGTGACGAGCGAGGACTATTGCCGCGAGGCGGTGGCGGCGGTGATCGGGGAATTCGGCGCGCTCGACATCCTCGTCAACAACGCCGCCTTCCAGTACCACGCCGCCGGGCTCGACGAGCTGACGACCGAGCATTTCGACACCACGCTCAAGACCAACCTCTACGGCTATTTCTTCATGGCGCGCGAGGCGGTGAAGCACATGAGGCACGGCGCGGCGATCATCAACACCGGCTCGATCACCGGCATCGACGGCAGCAAGGAGCTGCTCGACTATTCGATGACCAAGGGCGGCATCCACGCCTTCACCCGCGCGCTCGCCGGCAACCTCGTCGCGAAGGGCATCCGGGTCAACGCCGTCGCGCCCGGCCCGGTATGGACGCCGCTCAACCCCTCCGAGCGGCCGCCGGAGCAGGTGGCGCAGTTTGGCGCCAAGACGCCGATGAAGCGTCCGGCCCAGCCGGAGGAGATCGCGCCGGCCTACGTGTTCTTCGCCTCGCCGCAGTGCTCCAGCTACATCACCGGCGAGATCCTGCCGATCATCGGCGGCTATTGAGGACGTGCGCCTTCCCGTTCCGCAAATTCGGCCTTCCCGGGAAGAAAACCGGCGCCGGCGCGGAACGGGCGGAACATTTTTCGCCGAGGCGCGGTTAGGGCGCCGTCACCTGTCAGTCTAACCCTCAGGAGGAAATGACCGATGATTCACAAGCTTCTCATCGCCACCACGCTTTCGCTCGGACTCGGCACCGCGGTCGCCGTGGCGCAGAACGACATGCTCGAGCCCAACGCGGCGCCGGGCACGGGCGCGGAGACCGGCCTGCCGATGGGCTGGGACGGCGCGATCGGCGATGCCTTCTTCGCCGATCCGACGACCGGCACGCTGCGCACGGAAGACGAAGTCCGCGCCAACTGGCAGGGCCTGACCGACGAGCAGCAGGCGCAGGTGCGCGCGCATTGCGCCACCGTGGACACGGCCGGCACCACGCAGACCGACGACCAGATGACGACCGGCAGCGTCACGCCGGACGACACCATGCACACCGCCTCGATTGAGCGCGTCTGCGACTGGGTCGACACGATGTGATGTTCGCGACCATGGAGAAGGCCGTTCGAGGCGGGGTTTGTTCCCCGCCTCGACTTTTTTGGGCCGCGCGCAGGCGGCCGGGGCAAGGTCATTCGTAGGGAAGCAGCGCCAGGCCGGTGCCGACCGCGCCGACCGCGAAGGTGGCCGCGAAGCCCCACAGCAGCATCGCCGCGGCGAGCGGCTCGGTGAAGAGCAGGTCGAGGCCCATATGCAGCATCACATATGCGAATCCGGTTCCGAGGCCGAGCAGGAAGCCGCCGGCGAGGTTGATGAGAAGGAAGCGCATGAGCGATGTCATGCGTGCCGAACCGCCGCGCAGGCCGAATGTTCCCCGTACAGGCCGGTTCAGGCGATCTCGCGCAGCGCATCCGCCGCGCGGGCGATCTCGGCCTCGCTGTTGCGGATGCTGGGCGTCAGCCTGACATGCGGCACCGCATAGGGCGCGACGGAGCCGATGATGCGGCGGGCACGCATCCCGGCGACGACGTCTGCGGCCGAGCGGCCCCCGACGTCGAAGGAGACGATGCCGGCCGAAAGCCGTTCGTCGCGGGGCGTGCGCACGCTCACGCCCGGAACCTCGGCGAGGGCGCGCTTCAGCGCCGTCGCCAGCGCATGGGTGCGGGCGGCGACGCGGCCCCTGCCGATCCGCTCGTGCAGTTCGAAGGCGGCCGGCAGCGCCCACAGGTGCTCGAACGGCTTGAAGCCGCCGGGGCTCATGCGGCCGCCATGGTTGCCGCCGCCGCCGTCGTCCCGCCCCTCGATCCAGGCGGCGAAGGCGCCGTCGTCGGTGAAGCTCGGTATGGTCGGGGCGACCGCGTCGAGGCCCTTGCTGCCGATCGCGACGATGCCGGTGCCGCGCGGCCCGAACAGCCATTTGTGGCAGCCCGCCATCAGGAAGTCGCAGCCGAGTTCGGCGAAGCCCGCATCCTCGACGCCGAAGCCGTGGACGCCGTCGAGGCCGAAGAGCACCTGATCCGCCTCGTCGCGGCCGGCGTTGACGTCGCGCAGCGCCGCGGCAATCGCCGCCGCCGGCAGCTTGAGCCCGGTGCTCGAATGCACCCAGGTCAGGGCGAGGAGGCGCGTGCGCGGTCCGACCGCCCGCACGATCCGGCCGACGATCTCGTCCTCCGATACCGCCTCGATGTCGTCGTAGAGGTCGATGCGGCGCAGGCTCGCGCCGGTTCTGCGCGCCGCCAGCCGCAGCGATTCATGGGTGACGTAGTAGTCGTGGCTGCTGGTCAGCACCTCGTCGCCCTCGCGCAGGCGCAGCCCGCCATAGACGATGCCGACGCCCATGGTCGTGCTGTCGGTGAGCGCGACATGCGAGGGGTGCACGCCGAGATAGCGGCCGGCCGCCTCGCGTGCCGCGCGGCCGAGCCGGGCGTTGTTGGCTTCGAGATATTCGACCGGGTCTGCGTCGAGTGCGCGCCGGTGCTCCTCGATCGCCTCGCGGACGGGCGCGGGATGGGAGGCGATCAGCATGGCGCTCATATGCACCTTGTCCCCCGAGAGGGCGAAAAGCCCGCGAACGGCCTCCCAG
>JACZJD010000636.1 GCA_014860725.1 Aquamicrobium sp. | reverse complement strand
CGTCGGCATCCGCCTGTCGCCGGTCACGCCGGCCAACGACGCCGCCGATCCGGACCCGCAGCCGCTGTTCGAGCATGTCGCGCGCGGCCTCGCCTCGCGCGGCCTCGCCTTCATCCACGTGATCGAGGGGGCGACGGGCGGCCCGCGCGACTACCGACAGGGCGAGCGCGATTTCGACTATGCCGCCTTCAAGGCCGCCTATCGCGACGCCGGCGGTACCGGTGCGTGGATCGTCAACAACGGCTACGACGCGGCGCTGGCGAAGCAGGCCGTGGAGAGCGGCGCGGCCGATCTCGTCGCCTTCGGCAAGCTCTACATCGCCAATCCCGATCTGGTCGAGCGGCTGAAGAAGGGCCTCCCGCTCAACGAGCCGGACAAAGCGACCTTCTACGGCGGCGGCGCCAAGGGCTATACGGACTATCCGTCCGCGGCGTGATGCGGTCTTTCAGGCAATTCCGGGCGGGAAACCGCTTCGCACTTGTCCTGAATTGCTTCAGTTGAGCGGGATGTCATTGCCGGCCTTCGAGGCCTGATAGGCCCGCGACAGCGCGTCGTAGCGTTCTGAAAGTGCGGCGAAGCGCGCCCGGAAACGGGCGCGCTCGTCCCCGTCGGCAAGCGCTTCGGCCAGCCGGCGCAGCGAATGGCTCTTCCAGTAGGCGTTTTCGGCGGCGTAGCCGCCGGGATCGAGGCGGAACACCTCCTTCAATATCTTCAGGTCGTGCGGGATGGCGAAGGAGTCGCGCGAATCCTCGTGGCTGAAGAGATAGTGGAAATTGTCGAAGCCGGCCCAGGTGATCGCCGACAGGCACAGCGAGCAGGGCTCGTGGGTGGAGACGAAGATGCAGTCCCTCGTGTCCGGCCGGTCGGCCTTCGGCAGCTCGTAGAAGCGCTTCAGCGCGTGCATCTCGCCGTGCCAGAGCGGGTTTTCCAGCTCGTTGTTGGTCTCGGCGATCACCAGCGAAAGATCGCCCTTCCGGAGGATCGCCGCGCCGAACAGCTTGTTGCCTTTCGCCACGCCTTCCGCGGTCTTCGGCACGATGTCGTGCTCGATCACGTCGAACAGGCGGTCGAGGAAACGGGCGTCTTGCTTGGCGTGCGTGGTCATTCGGGCAGCCTCACCTCCCACGGCTCGTCGAAATGGTGCTCGACGAGGTTGTCGCCGTCGCCGCCGCGGTCGACCACGAGGAAATCCTGCGGCGCGCCGATCGGCGTCAGCACCGCATGCCATGTGTTGCGGCGGTAGCTGACGCCCTGTCCCGGCCGGGTGACGAAGGCGTGCGGCGTTCCCGGGCCATCCGGCCCGTCGGGGCAGACCACGACGAGGAAGGGCGCGGGCGACAGCGGCATGAAGGCCTGGCTGCCGAGCGGATGGCGCTCGACCATGGTCAGCCTCAGCGGGAAGTCATAGGGCGTACCCTTGAAGATCGAGATCAGCACGCGGGCGTTCGGCCCCTCGGCCTCGACCCTGGCCAGATCGTGGTAGCGCTCGCACTTGCCCTGGTTGATCGGGAAATGGTCGTCCCAGTCGGTGTCGATGACGTCGCCGAACGGCGCGAAGGCGGCGCGGCTCAGCGGCTTTGCGGTGACGATCCTCTTCATCTGAAAGCCAGCTTGGCGTGGCGGTTGACGTCCTTGTAGAGCAGGTAGCGGAATCTTCCGGGCCCGCCGGCATAGCAGGCCTGCGGGCAGAAGGCGCGCAGCCACATATAGTCGCCGGCCTCGACCTCGACCCAGTCGCGGTTGAGCTTGTAGACCGCCTTGCCCTCGAGCACGTAGAGGCCGTGCTCCATCACATGCGTCTCCTCGAACGGGATCAGCCCGCCGGGCTCGAAGGTGACGATGGTGACGTGCATGTCGTGACGCAGGTCGGCGGGATCGACGAAGCGCGTCGTCGCCCAGGTGCCGTTCGTATCGGGCATGGGGACGGGGGCGATGTCGGCCTCGTTGAGGAACAGCGCCTCCGGCACGTCCAGCCCCTCGACGAACTCGTAGGCCTTCCTGATCCAGTGGAAGCGCACGGTCCCGGTGCCCTCGTTCCGCGCGCTCCAGCCGCTGGCGGGCGGCAGGTAGGCGTAGCCGCCGGGCGTCAGCAGGTGCTTCTCGCCGTCGAGCGTGACGGTCAGCTCGCCCTCGACCACGAACAGCACGGCCTCGGCGTCGGCCTCCGGCTCGGGCCGGTCGCTGCCGCCGGCGGGCGCCACCTCCATGACGTATTGCGAGAAGGTCTCGGCGAAGCCCGACAGCGGCCGCGACAGCACCCACAGCCGCGTGCCTTCCCAGAAGGGCAGGCAGGAGGTGACGATGTCGCTCATCACGCCTTTGGGGATCACCGCATAGGCCTCGGTGAAGACCGCGCGGCCGGTGTGGAGCCGGGTCTGCGGGGGCAGGCCCCCCTGCGGCGCGTAGTAGGTGCGGCCGGTCATGGTCTTCGTCCCTCAGGCAGGCAGGATGTCCTTCAACCGCAGGAACGCGATGCGCTCGACCTGCCGGCAGGCGGTCGCGAACTCGGCGGTGCGGTCGTTGTCGATGCGGGCGCGGAAGGCGGCGAGGATGCTCGCCCTGGTGTTGTCCTTGACCGCGATGATGAAGGGAAAGCCGAATTTCTCGACATAGGCGGCGTTGAGCCGGGTGAAGGCGTGCCGCTCCTCGTCGGTCAGCGCGTCGAGGCCGGCCGAGGCCTGCTCGGCGGTCGATTCCGGCGTCAGCCGCTTCGCCTGCGCCAGCTTGCCGGCGAGGTCGGGATGCGCCTTCAGCACGCCGAGGCGCTCGTCCTCGCTCGCCGAGCGGAAGACGCGGCAGAGCGCGTTGTGCAGACCGCCGGCGCTGTCGTGCGCCGGGCCGAGCTCCAGCGCGAAGGCGCGCTCGGCGATCCACGGCGAGTGCTCGAAGATGCCGCCGAATCTCTGCACGAACTCGTCCTTGCCCATGCGGCTCGGGCGCAGCGCCGGCGCCTCGTAGGGATGGGTTTCGCGCCAGTGCGCCGCGATCTCGCCGCGCGTCGGCAGCCATACCTTGTCGTGGCCCTTCACGTGGTCGATGAAGCGCCGGAGCGCGGCGGCGCGGCCGGGGCGGCCGATGAGCCGGCAGTGGAGCCCGACGCTCATCATCGCCGGCCGACCGGCCTTGCCCTCGGCATGAAGCGTGTCGAAGGCGTCCCTGAGGTAGGCGAAGAACTGGTCGCCGGAGTTGAAGCCCTGCGCCGTGGCGAAGCGCATGTCGTTGGCGTCGAGCGTGTAGGGAATGACGAGCTGCGGCGAAATCGCGTTGCCGTGGCCGTCATGGTCGAGCCAGTAGGGCAGGTCGTCGTCATAGGTGTCGGAGATCCAGTCGAATCCGCCCTCTGCCGCCGCCAGCCGCACCGAGTTGACCGAGGTGCGGCCGAGATACATGCCCGTCGGCCGCTCGCCGACCACCTCGGTGTGCAGGCGGACCGCCTCGATAAGGTCGGCCCTTTCCGTCGCCTCGTCGTGGTCGCGGTAGTCGATCCAGCGCAGGCCGTGGCTGGCGATCTCCCATCCCGCCTCCTTCATCGCCGCCACCTGGTCGGGCGAGCGGGCGAGCGCGGTGGCGACGCCGTAGACGGTGACGGGAACGGCCGCCGCCGTGAACATGCGGTAGAGCCGCCAGAAGCCGGCGCGTGCGCCGTATTCGTAGATCGACTCCATGTTCCAGTGGCGCTTGCCGGGCCACGGGGCGGCGCCGACGATCTCCGACAGGAAGGCTTCGGAGGCGGCGTCGCCGTGGAGGATGCAGTTCTCGCCGCCTTCCTCGTAATTGACCACGAACTGCACGGCGACATGCGCGCCGCCCGGCCATTTCGGGTCCGGCGGGTTCGCCCCGTAGCCGCGCATGTCTCTTGGATACCGCATCCGCTCGCCCATCCTCGTTTCCTCAAGAATAATTCAAAACCGGCCCGCCATTCCCCCTCGAAAGTTTGAAAGTGTTTTGGCGGGTTCCGGCTGGCCTGTGCTTTCCGATGCAATAGAGTATCGTGAATCCGCGCGCTGCATGCCGGTCGCGACCGGAAGGAGAAACGATGGCTGGGACTGCACGGCTTACCACCCATGTGCTCGACACCGCCAGCGGCCGCCCGGCCGAAGGGCTGAAGATCGCGCTATACCGGGTCGTCGGCAATTCGCACAGGAAGCTCAAGGAGGTCGTCACCAACGCCGACGGCCGCTGCGACGCGCCGCTGCTCGAAGGCAGCGAGTTCAGGACCGGGCAGTACGAGCTCGTCTTCTTCGCCGGCGACTATCTGCGCGCCCGGGGCGCTGCGCTGCCGGAACCGCTCTTCCTCGACCAGATCCCGATCCGCTTCGGCATGGGCGAGGAGGCGCACTACCACGTGCCGCTGCTTCTGTCGCCGTTCGGCTACTCGACGTATAGAGGAAGCTAATGGACGGGCCGCGCCGCGAAATCCGTTTCCTGCTCAACGGCGAGGCGGTCGCGCTCGCCGATGTGCGGCCGGACGAGACGCTGCTCGACTGGCTGCGCCTGCGCCGAAACCTGCGCGGCACCAAGGAAGGCTGCGCCGAGGGCGATTGCGGGGCGTGCACGGTTCTGGTCGGCAGGCTCGGCCGTGACGGCCTCGTCTACGAGAGCGTCAATGCCTGCATCCGCTTCCTCGGCTCGCTCGACGGCTGCCATGTCGTCACAATCGAGCACCTGAAGGGCGAGAACGGCGCGCCCCATCCCGTGCAGCAGGCGCTGGTGGATTTCCACGGCTCGCAATGCGGCTTCTGCACGCCGGGCTTCGTCATGTCGCTCTACGCGCTGTGGATGCGGACGCCGCGTCCCTCCGACGCGCGCATCGAGAAGGCGCTGCAGGGGAACCTGTGCCGCTGCACCGGCTACGAGGCGATCGTGCGCGCCGCGCGCGCCGTCTCCACCTACGGCGATGCGGAGAACGACCCGCTGGCCGCGGAGCGGGAAGCGGTGACGCGGAAGCTTCTGGCGATGCAGGACGGCCGCCGTGTCGAGGTCGGCGCGGGCAGGGAACAGCTGATCGTGCCGGCCTCGGTCGACGACCTTGCCGCCATTCTCGAAGCGGAGCCGAAGGCGACGGTCGTCGCCGGCTCGACCGATGTCGGGCTGTGGGTGACGAAGCTCATGCGCGACATCGCGCCTGCGGTCTTCATCGGCGGGCTGCGCGAGCTGCAGACGATTTCCGAGGCGGGCGGCATCGTCACCATCGGCGCGGGCGTGAGCTATTCCGATGCGCGCGACCGTCTCGCCGCGCGCATCCCGGCGCTGGGGCCGCTGATCGACCGCATCGGCGGCGAGCAGGTGCGCAACATGGGCACCATCGGCGGCAACATCGCCAACGGCTCGCCTATCGGCGACACGCCGCCGCCGCTGATCGCGCTCGGCGCGACGCTCACCCTGCGCAAGGGTAAGCAAAGACGCACCATTCCGCTGGAGCAGTTCTTCGTCGCCTATGGCAGGCAGGACCGGCAGCCGGGCGAATTCGTGGAAGCCGTGCACGTGCCGCTGCCCGCGCCCGGCGCGCATTTCGCCGCCTACAAGATTTCCAAGCGCCGCGACGAGGACATCACCGCGACGCTCGGCGCCTTCCATGTCGAGGTCGAGGACGGCGTCGTGGCCTCGGCCCGCATCGCCTATGGCGGCATGGCCGCGACGCCGAAGCGGGCGACGGCGGTGGAGGCCGCGCTTCTCGGGCGGCCGTGGACGGCCGGGACAGTGGAGGCCGCGCAAGGAGCCTATGCGCTGGACTACCAGCCGATCTCCGACATGCGCGCCTCGGCCGAATACCGCATGCTGGCGGCGAGAAATCTGCTGCTGCGGTTCTATATGGAAAGCATCGGCGCCAAGGCGCCGTTCCGCGTGTCGAGATACGAGATGGCGTGAGGCGCATGAACCGGCTGAGCGCGAACCTCAAGGCGGACAGGATCGCCGGCGGCGTCCACACCGGCCAGCGCCACGATTCCGCGCACAAGCATGTCGCCGGCACCGCCGTCTATATCGACGACATGCCGGAGCCGGCCGGCACACTGCATGCCGGGCTCGGCCTTGCGACGGTGGCGCACGGCATCGTCACGTCGCTCGACCTGTCGGCGGTGCGGAGCGCGCCGGGCGTTGTCGCGGTGCTGACGGCGGACGACGTGCCGGGCGTCAACGACATCTCGCCCTCCAACATGCACGACGACCCGGTGCTGGCCGCCGGCAGGGTCGAGTTCCACGGCCAGCCGATCTTCTGCGTCGTCGCCGAGACGCGCGATCAGGCGCGGCGGGCGGCGAGACTGGCGAGGATCGAGTACGACGAGCTTCCGGCCGTCGTCGACATCGGCGGCCTCGACCCGGAAACCCATCGGCAGGTGACGACGCCGCTGACGCTGCGGCGCGGCGACGCGCAGTCCGCGCTTGAAGCTGCACCGAAGCGCGTCAAGGGGCGCATGCTGCTCGGCGGGCAGGACCATTTCTATCTCGAGGGGCAGGTGTCGCTGGCCGTGCCCGGCGAGGACGACGAGGTGATCGTCTACTGCTCGACGCAGGGGCCGAGCGAGACCCAGCACATGATCGCGCATGCGCTCGGCGTGCCCTCGCATGCGGTGACGGTCGAGGTGCGGCGCATGGGCGGCGGCTTCGGCGGCAAGGAGACGCAGGCCAACCAGTGCGCGGCGCTCGCGGCCATCGCGGCGAAGAAGCTCAACCGCGCGGTCAAGCTCCGGCTCGACCGCGACGAGGACATGGTGGCCACCGGCAAGCGCCACGATTTCGCGATCGACTACGATGTCGGCTTCGACGAGGAGGGCCGCATCCTCGCGGTGGATTACACCTTCGCGCTCAGGGCCGGTTTTTCCGCCGACCTCTCCGGGCCGGTCGGCGACCGGGCGCTGTTCCACTGCGACAACGCCTATTACTTCCCGCATGTGCAGGCGAGGTCGGCGCTTTTCCACACCAACACGGTCTCCAACACCGCGTTCCGCGGTTTCGGCGGGCCGCAGGGCATGGTCGGCGCGGAGCGGGTGATCGAGGAGGTGGCGTTCGCGGTGGGCAAGGACCCGCTCGACATCCGCAAGCTCAATTTCTACGACGCGATGGGCGAGGAGGGCGGCCGGAACCTTACGCCCTACCACCAGAAGGTCGAGGACTGCATCGTCCAGCGCATCGTCGCCGAGCTGGAGGCGAGCGCCGACTATGCGCGGCGGCGGCGCGAGATCGCGGCCTTCAACGCCAACAGCCGCTTCGTCAGGCGCGGCCTGGCGCTGACGCCGGTCAAGTTCGGCATCTCCTTCACCAAGACCGAGGCCAACCAGGCCGGCGCGCTGGTCCATGTCTACACCGACGGCTCGGTGCACATGAACCATGGCGGCACCGAGATGGGGCAGGGCCTGCACCTCAAGGTGGCGCAGGTGGTGGCCGAGGAGTTCCAGATCGACCTCGACCGGGTGCGGATCACCGCCACCACCACGGCCAAGGTGCCGAACACCTCGCCGACCGCCGCATCCTCGGGCGCGGACCTGAACGGCATGGCGGCGCGCGACGCGGCGCGGCAGATCAAGGACCGGCTCGCCGCCTTCGCGGCCGAGAAGCACGGCGTGCCGCGCGAGCAGGTGGTGTTCCTGCCCAACCGGGTGCGGATCGGCAATCAGGAGATCGCCTTCAACGATCTGGTCCGGGAAGCCTATATGGCGCGGGTCCAGCTTTCGGCCGCGGGCTTCTACAAGACGCCGAAGATCCACTGGGACCGCGCCAAGGGGCGGGGCCATGCCTTCTACTACTTCGCCTATGGCGCGGCGTGCTCGGAAGTGTCGGTGGACACGCTGACCGGCGAATATGTGGTCGAGCGCACCGACATCCTGCACGATACCGGGCGGTCGCTGAACCCGGCCATCGACCTCGGGCAGGTCGAGGGCGGCTTCGTCCAGGGCATGGGCTGGCTCACGACCGAGGAGCTGGTCTGGGACGAGAGGGGCCGCCTGCGCACGCACGCGCCGTCGACCTACAAGATTCCCCTGGCGTCGGACCGGCCGAAGGTCTTCAACGTCGCGCTGACCGACTGGTCGCAGGCCTACGAGCCGACGATCCACCGCTCCAAGGCGGTGGGCGAGCCGCCGCTGCCGCTCGCCATCTCCGTGCTGCATGCGCTGTCGGATGCGGTCGCGAGCGTCGCGGACCACCGCATCTGCCCGCGCCTCGACGCGCCGGCGACGCCCGAGCGCGTGCTGATGGCCATCGAGCGGCTGAAGGCGGAAGCCGCCGACCGGCGATGAGCGCCGCGCTCGCCCGCC
>JACZJD010000093.1 GCA_014860725.1 Aquamicrobium sp. | reverse complement strand
AAGCAGGAAAAGGCTCCGCCCAAGCCTGAGACCTCGTTTTCCGCTCAGGTCAAATCTGCGGCGAACGCCAATGCGCCGCGTCGGACAGGTGGAAACTGATTTCCGGGCGGAACAGGCGGGAGCTGACCGGACCTGACGGCCACCGGCTCAACCTCGGGGATTTCGGGGGCATGCTCGTACGGCTTGCCGCCGTCGCCGCCATCCTGACGCTGGGCTACATCCTATTCTCCGGGCTTTTGTGGTGAGTGCGAGTTTGGACCCGGCGGCAGCCAACAACGATAATTTTCATACTAACTTTGAGAGAATACCGATGCTTTTGACCATCAATAAAATCCGTGACGGCAGTGACCATCAATACGGCCGGCGCATCGAAGCTGACCGGAGCTGGACCGTCTATCATGTTTTTTCCGGAATTCCGGCGGATCCGGATGCCGGTGCAACGACGGGCCTGAACCGTGCCGAGGCGACGGACATGATGATATCGCTCAACAGGCGTGACGATAGACGGGAATCCGGCTGTTTCGCCCCGGAGCGCGCCGCATCCTTCACCAGGACAGCGACGATCATCTGACGTGTCGCTTATCTTCCCGAACCGCAGCCGCACCTTCGATGACGACAGGCAGGGCGTCCTGTTCACCGCCTATGATGGCATGTTCGAGGTCCCCTTCCTGGTGGAAACGGCCGCGCTTCGGATTGATATCAGCCCCATCACGGAAGAAGATTGTCTGGCGGCTTTCGATGCTGCCCGCTTGCAGATTCATGAAGCGGCAGTTCGCATCTATCGCGGCCGGCAAAACACCATCTATCGCATCGGCCCTGCCGATCTGCGTTGATGGCAAATCTCCAGCCCGCCAAATACCGATCCGGGGCTCATGTGCTTATTCCCACGCGGCCTTGTTTCGAACACTGTTGTCGCCTATATCAAGTTTATCGATCTTGCTTGTCGAACTTTGTTTCCGGCTTTACGCCTTCAGCGATCTTCCTCTCTCAAATCGATCAGAACCGTCGCGTTGTGCATCCTGCACGGCGAACAATCTGCCATGATTTTTGAAAGGAAATCGTCATGACCACTGGAACAGTAAAGTTCTTCAATTCGACCAAGGGCTTTGGCTTCATTCAGCCGGACGACGGAAGCACCGATGTGTTCGTCCATATCAGCGCCGTCGAGCGTGCCGGCCTGCCTTCTATCGCAGAAGGCCAGAAGCTGAGCTTCGATGTCGTGAAGGACAACCGCAACGGCAAGAGCGCCGCCGAGAACCTTCAGGCCGCGTAACGGAACCGCGTTTCTGATCCTTGACCACGGATGTACTGGCACTGATCATCGAGACGCATAGGAGAGGCCGGGTTCGCCCGGCCTTTTTTGCTTTTCAGACCGGAAGGAGCAAGCAGCCATGAGCCGCGCCGTCGACGAGCAGGGCCTGTTCAAACCCCGGCCTTCCAAAGCGGAGACCAAGGCCGACATCACCAATCACGCGGCACGCGCGCTCATTGGCGATGAAGCCGTCCGCCGGGAGGCAAAGACCGCAAGACTGCGCCAGGCACGGCTGGAAAACGAAGCGAAACTTGCCGCGCTCGCGGCGCCTTCCAGACCTGTGCGAACCAGAGCGGCAAGCCGGCGCTCCGCTTCAACCTCCTGACAACAAGGCGTTCCGGCTGGTTGCCGGGACCGATGCGCTTTGCCAGTTTCACGGCGTCAGTTTCACGGGTTGGCGGAAGGCCAACCAGCAAGCACCACCGCCAAGCAAAACGCAAGGATGGCCGAAACCGCAAGCCAGAACCACATGGCCAACGCAGACTGCTTTCCTGATATCAGGATGTGGCCAGAGCCTGTTCGCAGGATTGAGCCAGTGCGCGAACCGGCTGATCAGAGCCGAGCGGTGTCGCCCAACCGGCCTTCTCGACGATGCCCCTGCGGTTGAAGCCGTTGGCGGCCTTTAGTTCTGCCATCAACTCTGCCGATCTGGGATCGACGCGTGCGCGTTCTAGGCAGTAGGGCGTCAGGCTTGCGGCGACGGCAACGCTGGAAGCATCGTCCGCCATCTTGCGAGCGCTGGCGCCAGTCACCCACCCGCCCCAGGTGAAGCCGACGATTGCCAGGGCAATTGCTCCTGCACCCGCACCATAGAGTGCAGGCGACAGCCATATGGGAGTTTTCATGATGATGTCCAATTCTGGTCTGGACAAGCGCGCCCGATTGCGCGCGAGAAAACCACGTTAACACGAAACCGATACGGCAGGACATAAATCGTTACTCGGCCGCGATTATCCTCGCGACGCCCGCCTTCTACTGATAAGGTCGAAACGTCGGCAGCTTCATTCAGGGCGCTGCCGGTTGAGGGCGGCCGTCGTGCCCTTGCCCCAACCATGAAAGGAGGACGCCATGTCCTCCAGCCAGCAACATCGGTCGCATCTGACATCAGCCGACATGAACATGATCATGCGCGTGCATGCCAGCGTCTGCGCGAAGAACCGCATCGCCTCGACCAGCCTTGCCGCCGAACGGGTGGCGGCCCTGCTCGTCAGGGAATTCCGGTATGGACTGATCGGCGAAGAGGAGCTTCTGGCCGCGTTTATGGCCGACGGAGCTTTCAGGCTGAGCATACCGATCCAGAAAATGGACCAGTTCATCGGCAACACATTGCACAGGTGGGAAATCGACGGCGAGACCGTTTCTCATTGATCTTTCCCTCCTCGTCCAAGGAACATCCCATGCAATATCTTGCCCGGCTGAACGCCAACCCGATGATATGGCCGCTGCTCCTCCTGGCTGTGGGCGTCCTGGGTACGCTGCTTTTCGTCGTACTGACCAGCATTACGATCTAGCCTTGTCCCTGCCGGTATGGACAGCCCGATGAGCAATATCGTCACGCTGCACGGAGAAAAGCGCTGGAAGGCCGTGATCGAGTACCGGGGGGCCGAGGGTGCGCAAAGCGTCGAGCATTATTTCGAAGAGATATCCGACCTGCACCTCATCATAGAGCACGGACCCGACTGGAATTTTCTCATCCGTTGCACCGTAACGCTCAACCGCGCCGACGACGGCGAGGATCAGAACAGCGCCAGCAAGGCCTTGCGCGAGGAACGTACCGGCAGGCCGTGATCCGGATTAGACACCCGGCCCCGGTGCGCACCCACAAAAGCATTGAAAGGTATAGCCATGAACGCTTCGCAGCCCGTCACCAGCCGCTACGAGCGGCGCCTCGAGAAGAATGGGACGTGGACCGTCTTCGACGCCTTCACCGGCCACCCGGCGGAAGTTGGCAGCCGCCAGACAACCGGCATGCAGATTGCCGACGCCGAAGAGATAATGCGTATCCTGAACCGCGTGCATCCTGCCGACGATCGCGGGACGGTACATTAGGCGGGCTGCGACCGTTTCAGCGACGGGAAAAGCCTACCTCCGCGCCCGAAATTCGCTAACGGTCAGCATATCGATGTCGCGGCGGTCGGAATTGCCGCCAGAAGCCGTGCGGCGGATCGACCACGGTAAGTCCGTTCGCAACTTCGACCCTGAGTCGCGATGCGTTGTGGGATGCGGCCGGCTATACCTGCGGCGCGACGCTCACCTTGACGTCCATGGCGATTAAATCCTGCGAAGTGCCGACATAGCCGCCGACGACCGGCATGATCTGGCGATTGCTGCGAGCGACCGCCACCGGGATAAGGTTGGCGCCACCCAGGCGGCGATGCGTCGGATCGAAGGCGATCCATCCCGCGCCGGGGAGGTAGGCCTCCGCCCAGGCATGGGTCGATCCGGGGTCGTCGGCACTTTGCTGCACATCGAACAGGTAGCCCGAGACGGCGCGGGCTCCGATACCGAGATGGCGGACCGCCTCGATGAACAGCGCGGCGATATCGCGGCACGAGCCGCTCGCCAGCACCAGCGTCTCCAGCGGCGTCTGCGTTCCTTCCTCGTCACGGACGCGATAAGCCACGGAGCCAAGGATGCCGGCATTGAGGTCTTTCAATAGTGAAAGAGTGTCGGTTGTCGTACCGCTGACAAAGGCCCGCGCCCATGCGCCCATCCGTCCCTCCGGATCGTTATGTTCCGGAACGCGAAGCGTGCCCAGATCGGCGATATCGTCGGGGGAATAGATGAACGGGAAGGAATGCGCTTGGGGTGCGATCCGGAACACCGGCCACGCTACCGCCGACTGCTCGACCGTGAATTCGCTTGTAATAACCAGTTCGTCGGTTGGCTCCGAGAAGATGCCGGTGGCGATCAGGTTGCCGAAGACGTCCTGCGTCCACTCGAGTTCCGCGACGGGCGTGCAAGACAGCGAACTCGACAGCAGGGCGATTTCATGGCTCCCACGCGGCCGCATCATTATGCGGTGTGGCTGAAGCACGACAGAGCGTGAGTAACGGTAGGTTGTCCTGTGGTGGATCGCCAATTTCATTTGTACCGCCGAAAAGCTGCTGGCCACATGACCGTTCTGGAGCGATTCCAGAAAAAGAGCGAAGCGGCTTTGCACCCGGAATTGCGTAACAATCGCCTATACTCAGGGCAAAGCATCCGTAACACGTTCGTTGCCGCGCCGCAAAAATCGATATGCAGTCCAAGTGAACCACCTCGAAGCTAACAAGGCCGGAGCGTGTTTGAGATTCTATCTTCGCCAAATCCTAGATTGAAGCCTGCTACAGGTGCATCACTGGTGATCGCATCTATGAGAAACGTTCCTTCCCGCACGCGTGAAATGTATCCTCTCACAATACGCCCTAATAGTTGAGGGGACCAAAGCCGGTGAAACGCAGAACTATGTCTACGCTATAGTCCTTCTAAGTGACGCCGGAAAATTGCCCGGAGCTTACCGAAACCGCAGAGGTTTGCCGGTTCTATCCCGTTAGATGGTGGGTATCGCGCCGCCATCTATGACGAGCTCCGTGCCCGTCACCGCGCCCGCGCGCGGGGAGACGACGAAGGCGACCAGATCGGCGACCTCGGCCGGTTTGGCGGGTCGTCCGAGCGGGATGCCGCCGAGCGAATCCATGATGATCCGCTTGCCGCCCTCGTAGTCGGTGCCTGCCTGCTCGGCGAGGCGTTCGGCCATTGCAACCGCCGCCTCCGTCTCCACCCAGCCCGGCGAAACCCGCACTACCCTGACACCCTTCGGCGTGACCTCCTTCGACATGCTCTTGCTGTAGGTCGAAAGGGCGGCCTTCGCGGCGGCATAGGCGGTTGTGGATTCGGGAAGCGGCAGGCGGTTCTGGATCGAGGTGACATGCACGATCACGCCCGACCCCTGCGCGATCATCCCGGGCAGGAGCGCACGGTCGAGGCGCACGGCCGGCATGAGATTCCAGTCCAGCTCCCTGGCCCATTCCGCATCGTCCAGCGCGACGAACCCGCCGCCGGGTGCGGACGACCCACCCAACACATGCACGATGACATCCACACCGCCGAGACGATCGAGCACGCCGGCGGCCACGGTCGCACAGCCCTCGGCGGTCGCGACATCGGCGGCGATGTAGTGAACGTCATCCTGCGAGCCGGCCGGCGCGCTGCGCGCGGTCGTCACCACGCGCGCGCCGGCACCGTGCAGCGCATGGACCACGGCGGCGCCGATGCCTTTCGTCCCGCCCGTCACGAGCGCTCGCTTGTCCTTCAGACCGAGATCGAAGCTCATGGCGTGATCTCCAGCCGCGCGATCTTCCCGTCTTCCAGAACGAACGCATAGCGCAGATCGACCGGGCTGCCGGGGAAATCCCCCGCGACATGCGCCGTTACGACGGTAGCGCCGTCTTCCTCGCTGACCGAAAATGGCTCGGTGGTGTAGCTGAACTTCGCCGACGCTTCCGCCTTCCATCGGCGGACGGCGTCACGGCCCGCATGGGTCCGGCGCTCGTCTGTGACGACGGCATTTTCGGTGAAGCATTGGGCGACGGCGTCGCCATCGCTCTGGTCGGCGGCGAAATAGGCCGCGAGCGGCCCCAGCAGGGTGATCGGCACGACAGGTCTCCGATTTGTGTTGTCCCGGAGCATAAATCGCCCTAGCTTGCAGAAATGACAAGAACGGACAAAAAAGTAAGGTACTCACCTGAGAGTAAGGGTAGTGGCTACACGCGCGAGACGGCGGCCGAAGGCGTCGAGAATGTGCTGAAGCTGCTCGAAGGCCGATGGAAGCTGATCATCCTGTTCCACCTGTTCGGGGGCAATGTCATGCGGTTTTCGGACCTCGAGCGGGCAATCCCGGCCGTGTCGCAAAAGATGCTGATCCAGCAGCTTCGCCAGATGGAGAACGACGGCATCGTGCGCCGCATCGTTCACCATCAGGTGCCGCCGAAGGTCGAATACTGCCTGACGGAATGGGGGCAGGCACTCTGCCCGGCGCTCGACGCGCTCCTGTCCTGGGCCGCGCTACGCGAGGAAATGGCCGCTTCGGTCACTCTCTTAGATGCATGAGAGCCAAATGGGCCTTGGGGCACCAGAGGCTCTGAAATTGGAAGGCGAAGCATGCAACTGTTGCTGATTACCGGGTCTGCCGGCCTAGCAGCACCTTCCGGTCGATCGTTCGCAACGTATCGTTTTCTGAGATTCGCAGAATTATGATGGAGACGTTGCCGGCACTTCCCCGCCAGGAGGCGTTGACCCGTCATCAGCGATAGATGGCGAAATGTTGGGTCTCACCGTCGGTCCAAAAAATCCAATGATTTTAAGAGCGGGCTGCTTTGACGGTAAGTCTGACGGTATGTCGGTGGGCAGAAAATATTTCTGCTTTATTTTTCAGTATGATAGGCTGATCGTTAATAATCGAGTGGGAGTGATCGCGCGCCGTCAGGCGAGCCCGCGTGCGATGATGATCTTCTGGATGTCGGACGTGCCCTCGTAGATCTGGCACACGCGCACGTCGCGGTAGATGCGCTCGATGCCGATGTCGGCGATGTAGCCGTAGCCGCCGAAGGTCTGGAGCGCGGCGGAGACCACCCGTTCGGCCGCTTCCGAGGCGAAGAGCTTGGCGATGGCCGCTTCCGTCAGGCAGGGCACGCCCGCGTCCTTCATCCGCGCCGCGTTGACGACGAGCTGGCGCGCGGCCTCGATCTGGGTCCGCATCTCGGCGAGGCGGAAGGCGACGGCCTGATGCTCGATCAGCGCCTTGCCGAAGGCGCGGCGGTCCCTGGCATAGGCGAGTGCGAGATCGAAGGCGGCCTGCGCCATGCCGACCGACTGGGCGGCGATGCCGATGCGGCCGGTCTCGAGGCTGGAGAGCGCGATGCGGTAGCCTTCGCCCTCCGTGCCGATGCGGTTGTCCTCGGATATCCTCAGATCCTCGAAGCGCAGCGAGCAGGTGTCGGAGGCGCGCTGCCCGAGCTTTTCCTCGACCTTGGCGACGACATAGCCGGGGGCGTCGGTCGGCGTCAGGAAGGCGGTGATGCCGCCCTTGTCGGCCCCCTCCATGCGGGCGAAGAGGATGGTCCAGCCGGCGATGCGGCCCGAGGTGATGAACTCCTTGCCGCCGTTGACGACATAGCCGCTGTTCGTTCGCCGCGCCGTCGCCTTGAGGGAGCCCGCGTCGGACCCCGCCTCGGCCTCGGTCAGCGCGAAGGCGCCGATGAAGGCCCCGGCGGCGGCCGGCCGCAGCACGCGCGCCTTCTGGTCGTCGCTGCCGTAGCGCTGGAGGATGGCGTTGAACGGCGCATTGTGCACGCTCATGATGGTCGAGACCGCGCCATCGCCGGCCGCGATCTCCATCAGCGCCAGCGCGTAGGAGACGTAGTCCGCGCCGACGCCGCCGTCCGCCTCGGGCACGGTCATGCCGAGGAAGCCGAGCTCGGCGAGGCCGGAGAACACTTCCGGCTCGATCGCCTTGTCGCGGTCGCGCCGGGCCGCGCCGGGCGCGAGCATGTCCTGCGCGAAGGCGCGGGCGGTGTCGCGGATCAGGGCCTGCTCTTCGGTCAGGATCATGTCATTCTCCGCGGAAATTCGCCTTGCGCTTGCCGAGGAAGGCGGCGACGCCGTCGCGGAAGTCCGCCGTGGCGGTGCTGGCGATGAAGGCGTCGCGCTCGGCTTCGAGCTGGTCGGCGAGCGGCGTCGAAAGGGCGGCGTCCGACAGCCGGCGGAAATGGCCGAAGGCGCGCGTGGCGCCCCGCGCCACCTTGCCGGCGAGCTCGGCGACGGCGGTTTCGAGCTCGCCCTGCGGCACGACGAAGTTGACGATGCCGGCGGCCTTGGCCTCGGCGGCGTCGAGCGTGCGGCTGAGGATCATCATTTCCGCGGCAAGCGCGGCGCCGACCTTGCGCGGCAGGAACCAGGTGCCGCCGCAGTCGGGCGACACGCCGATCTTGTCGTAGGCGATGACGAACTTGGTGCCTTCCTCGGCCACCACCAGATCGGCAGCGAGCACCAGCGACAGGCCGGCCCCGGCCGCGGCCCCCCTGACGGCGGCGATGACCGGCGCGTCCTGCGCGCGCAGGCGCAGGATCGCCGGGTGCATCGCGTCGAGGATGGCATTGACCACGTCGGGGGAGGAGGAGGGGTCTGAGCCGAAAGCCGAGATGTCGCCGCCGGCCACGAAGGCGCGCCCCGTCGCCGCGATGACGATGGCGCGCACACCCTTGCGGCCGGCCACGTCCTCTATTGCCGCGGCGAGCGCCTGCGCCATGCTGACGTCGACGGCGTTCAGCACCTCCGGCCGGTTGAGCACGATGCGGGCGATGCCCGTTTCCGTGTCGTGCTCGACGATGACGACTTCGCTCACGCTTTCTCTCCCCGTTCAGGCGGCCGAATAGAGACCGGCGATCTCCGCCGCATATTTCTTCTGGATGTTGGCGCGGCGCACCTTCATCGTCGCCGTCACCTCGTCGTCGTCGTGGTCCAGCTCCTTGGTCAGGAGGTGAAAGCGACGGATGTGCGACACCTGCGCGAGCTGGCTGTTGGCCTCGGCAATCTCGCGGTCGATAAGGTCGCGCACGGCGGGGTTCTCGGCAAGGTTCCTGAAGTTGGTGTAGGCGATGCGGTTCTCCTCCGCCCACTTGCCGACCGTCTCGTAGTCGATCTGGATCAGCGCCGAGACGTATTTCTTCGCCTCGCCGATGACGATGCACTCCTTGATGTAGGGGCTGCCCTTGACGGTGTTCTCGATCTCGGACGGGCTGAGGTTCTTGCCGCCGGCGGTGATCATGATGTCCTTCAGCCGGTCGACGATGCGGTACTGGCCGTCCTCCACCGCCACCACGTCACCGGTGTGCAGCCAGCCGTCGCGCAGCGCGGCGTCGGTGGCGGCCTCGTTCTTGTAGTAGCCCTTGAAGACGGTCGGCCCGCGCAGCAGGAGCTCGCCGTCCGCGCCGACCCTCGCCTCGACGTTGACGATGGGCTCGCCGACGCTGCCGGGGTCGAGCCGGTCGAGCTTCTGGCCGAGCGCGACGCCGCTCGTCTCGGTCGCGCCGTAGACCTCGACCAGCGGCACGCCGATGGTGCGGAAGAAGCGCACGATGCGCGGCGAGATCGGCGCCGCCCCGGTCATCGCGACATGGGCGCGGCGCAGGCCGACATAGTTCTGCAGCGCGCGGAAGACGAGGAGGTACGAAATGCCGTAGCGCAGCTTCTGGCCGAGCGAGCGCTTGTGGCGCGGCGTCTCGGCGAAGGGCTCGCACGCCTCGTAGGCCCACTCGAACAGCCGGCGGCGCAGGCCGCCCGTCTCCAGCATGCGGATATGGATCGAGGAATGCAGCTTCTCCCAGATGCGCGGCACGCCGAGGAACATCGACGGCGCAACCTCGCGCAGGTCCTCCTGCACGGTGCGGATGGATTCGCCGAAATTGATCTGCGAGCCGAGATAGACCGGCGCCATCAGCGTCGTCATCTGCTCCGCCACGTGGCAGAGCGGCAGGTAGGAGAGGTGGGTGGCGTTGCGGTCGAGGCCGAGCTTCTCGACCACGGCGACGGCCTGGGCGCGGATGTTGGCGTAGGTGAGCATCGCGCCCTTCGGCTTGCCGGTGGAGCCGGAGGTGTAGATCATCAGCGCCGTGTCCTCGAGGCTCTGGCGCGAAAGCGCCTCGTCGACGAGGCCGGGGTTGCGGGCGCGGTGCGCCGCACCCGCCTGCTCCAGCGCCTCGAAGGAGACGACGAGGTCGGCCGGGTAGCTGCGCATGCCCTTGACCTCGACCACGACGATGCGCCTGAGCATCGGGAGCTGGTCTCGCACCTCGATGACCTTGTCGACCTGCTCCTGATCCTCGCAGACGATGATCTCGGCGTCGGCGTGCTCCAGGACGTAGGCGACCTCGTTGGCCGGGCTGGTCGGGTAGACGCCGATGGTGACGGCGCCGACGAGGCCGGCGCCGAGCTGCGACAGCACCCACTCGATGCGGTTCTCCGACAGCACCGCGACGTGCCCGCCGGCCCCGAGGCCGAGCGTGCGGTAGCCGTGGCCGACATTGGCGGCGCGCTCGAAATACTCCTTCCACGAGATCGGGTTCCAGATGCCGAAATCCTTCTGGCGCACGGCCGTGCGCTGCGGGGTCCGCGCGGCGTGCTCGCGCAGCATCTGCGGCAGCGTCAGCTCGGGAAAGGAAGGCCCGGGGGAGGGGACTGTCATGGTTGTCCTCACGAAAGCCAGCGCTTGCGGCGCTTGTAATGCTTGACGTCGCGATAGCTCTTGTGACCCTCGCCGCCGCTCATGCCGAGGTAGAACTCGCGCACGTCTTGGTCGCTGACGAGGCGCTCGGTCGGGCCGTCGAGCACGATCTTGCCGGTCTCCATGATGTAGCCGTAATGGGCGACGGCGAAGGCCACCGCCGCGTTCTGCTCGACGAGCAGCATGGACACGCCCGTCTCGCGGTTGATGCGGGCGATGATGCCGAAGATTTCCTCGACGAGGATCGGCGACAGGCCGAGCGAAGGCTCGTCGAGCAGGATGAGCTTGGGCTGGGCGATCAGCGCGCGACCGATGGCCAGCATCTGCTGCTCGCCGCCGGAAAGGTAGCCGGCGCGCGCGTTCCTGCGCTCATGGAGGCGCGGGAAATAGCCGTAGACGAGGTCGAAGGAGGTCGGCTTCACGCCGCGCCCCGACAGCGCGAAGGTCGCGGCGGTCAGGTTCTCCTCCACGGTCAGGTCCTCGAAGATGCGCCGGCCTTCCATGACGTGGAACAGGCCGCGCCGCACGAGGCCGTGCGGCGTGTCCGATGCGACCGGCCTGCCGTCGAAGCTGATCGAGCCGGCCGTCACCGCCCCGTCCTCCAGCGACAAGAGGCTCGATATCGCCTTGAGCGTGGTCGACTTGCCCGCGCCGTTCGAGCCGAGGAGCGTGACGACCTTGCCACGCTCCACGGAAAGCGAAAGGCCGCGGAGCACCTGGATCGTCTTGTTGTAGACGACCTCGATGTTCTCGACGGAAAGAATGGTGTCCGCGGCCACGTCCGTTACTCCTTGAGGCTGATCCAGTCGGAGACGGGCTGCATCTGCTTGGCCGCCGCATCGTACTGGTAGATGCGGCCGACCGGCACGGTGTTGCCGGGCACCGAGATCGGCACGCCGACGATGCCGCCGGTGTCGAAGTCCTCGATGGAGTTCAGCGCCGCCTTCATGTTCTGCGAGGTCAGCTCCTGTCCGGCGTCGAGCGTGCGCTTGACCGCCTCGCCCATCAGCATGGCGGTGAGGAAGCCCTGCATGTAGCCGGTGGACTGGTAGGTCGGGCGCAGCTCGCGGATGCGCTTGAGCATCGGCGCCTCTTCCTCGTCGTAGTAGTAGCGGTAGGGCATGACGCCCATGAAGCCGTCCGCCACCTCGCCGACGCTGTCCCAGATCGAGGAGTCCATCGACCAGAAGGTGCCCATGAACTTGGTCTCGAGGCCGAGCTGCTTGGCCTGGGTCATGAACTCCGGCAGCGGCGCGAGGATGTAGCCGTGGAAGATGGCGTAGTCCGGCCGCGAGCGGCGCAGCTTCAGCACCTCGGTCGAGACGTCCACGGCGCCGGGCGGCGTGATGATCTGCTCGACCACCTCGAGGCCGAGCTCCTTGGCCCGCGCGGTCGAGGATTCGATCGGGTCGCGGCCGAACTCGGTGTCGGAGTTGACGAAGACCAGCTTCGCGCCCGGCTTCTCCTTGGCGATGTATTCGAGCAGGATCGAGTACATCTCCGTATAGTCCGGCCCGGCGATGAACTGCGGGGCGAAGTTCTCGGGATCGTTGATCTCGGTGGCGAAGGACGCGCCCGCCATCAGGATGTCGCCGCGGCGCACCAGCTCCGGATTGATGGTGCGCGAGAAGGCGGTCGAGTCGCCGTAATAGAGGTGGACGTTCTTGTTCTGGCTGGTCAGCTTGTTGAACACCGCCACCGACTGGTCGACCTGATAGCCGGTGTCCTCATAGGCGAGGCGCACCTTGCGGCCGTTGATGCCGCCGTCCTCGTTGAGGATCTTGAGGTAGTCCTGGATGCCGGCCTCGATGGCGACGCCGGCGAAGCCGAACACGCCGGTCAGCGGCAGCGAGCCGCCGAGCACGATCTCCTCGTTGTCCTGCGCGAAGGCGGGCGCGGCCGCGATGAGTGCCGTCGACGCCGCGAGCGCCATGAAAGTTCTTTTCGTCATGCCCAACATGTCAACTCCTCCATATGCCGGGTTATTTTGGTCGGGTTATTTCCTGAATGGCCAGAGATGAAAGAACCGCCGGACCCTCTGGACGATCTCGGCGAGACCCTGGGGCTCGAACACCAGGAACAGGATGATGAGCGCGCCGAACACGATGGTGCGCACCGGCGACAAGAGCGTGCCGGCATTGCTGACGTAGGGCGACACCGCCTCGACGGCGAAGCGCAGCAGCTCGGGCACCAGCGTCATGAAGGTGGCGCCGATGATGCCGCCGAGGATGGAGCCCATGCCGCCGACGATGACCGCCGCGAGGTAGAAGATCGACTCGCCGATGGTGAAGCTCTCCGGCCCGACGGAGCGGAAGAAATAGGCCCACATGCCGCCGGCCACGCCCGCGTAGAAGGACGAGATGGCGAAGGAGAGCAGCTTGTAGCGCAGGAGCGGGATGCCCAGCACCTCGGCCGAGATGTCGCGGTCGCGGATGGCGATGAAGGCGCGCCCGATGCGCGTGCGGAACAGGTTCGCCGCGCCGAGCACCATCAGCGCCGCCACCGGCACCAGCACCCAGTAGAGCTGGAAATAGGTGGTGAGCGGCGTGCCGAGGAAGGTTGCCGGCGCGACGTTCATGCCGCGCGAGCCGCCCGTCACCGAGGTCCAGTTCAGGAACACGAACTGCAGGATGATCGAGGCGCCGATGGTGGCGATGGCGAGGTAGAGGCCCTTGACGCGCAGGCTGGGCAGGCCGACGAGGATGCCGACCGCCGCCGCCATCACCCCGCCCGCGAGCAGGTTGACGAGGAAGGGCGCGCCGACATGCCGGTCGAGCCACGCGACGGTGTAGGCGCCCACCGCCATGAACGCGCCCTGGCCGAGGCTGACGAGGCCGGTATAGCCGGTCAGGATGTTGAGGCCGGTGGCGCTCGCCACGTTGATGGCGACGAGGCAGGCGAGATAGAGCCAGTAGCTGTTGAGCGCGAAGGGCGCGGCGACGAGCGCCACGACCAGCACGCCCATCCACGCCCATTGCGTGCGGGTCTGGATCAGCGCCTCGTCGGCGAGATAGGTTTCGTTGGCGGTTGCGATGCGCATGTCAGAGCCGCTCGATTTCTCTCGTGCCGAACAGGCCGTAGGGCCGGATCATCAGCATGAGGATGAGGATGCCGAAGGTGAAGACGAGCTTGTATTCGCCGCCGAGATAGGTGCCCGCCCACGCCTCCACCAGGCCGATGGCGAGGCCCGCCACCAGCGCGCCCGCGACCGAGTCGAGCCCGCCGACGATGACGACGACCAGCGCCGACAGGCCGAAGGCGCCCATGGTCGGCGCGATGCCGCCGATCGAGCCCAGAAGCACGCCCGCGCCGGCAGCCGCGCCGCAGCCGATGGTCCAGGCGAGCGAGAAGACGCCCGGCACGTTGATGCCGCAGGAATAGGCCGCCGCCTGGTCGGTGGCGGTCGCCCTGAGCGCCACGCCGCCGCGCCAGAAGCGGAAGAGGAGCAGGAACACGGCGATGACCAGCGCCGCCACCACGAAGCTGATGGCGATCTTGCGCGAGACGTAGGCCTCGCCGATGAAGATCGGGGCCGTGCCCATGAAGTCGGGCAGCGTGCGCGGATCGGTGCCCCAGACCAGCTCGACGATGCCGACCAGCACGGAGCCGAGGCCGACCGTGACCATGAACACCGAGATCGGGTTCTCGCCCAGCATGCGCCGGATGATGCCGCGCTCGACGATCGCGCCGATCGCGGCGCCGCCGCCGACGGCGAGCGGTATGGCGAGCCACGCCGACAGGCTCATGCTGGCCGCGAAGGCGAAGAAGAAATAGCCGCCCATCATCAGGATCTCGCTGACCGCGAGGTTGATGACGCGGGTCGCCTTGTAGATCAGGACGAAGGCGAGCGCGGTCAGCGCCAGGAGCGCGCCCGAGCCGAGGCCGGCGAGCGAGACCTCGATGAAGAAGAGAAAGTCGCTCATGCCGCCCCCACCGTGGCTTCGCCGGCATCGGCTTCCGCCGCCAGCCGCTTCATCAGCGCGGCCGGGTCGCCGCTGCCGAGATAGGCGGCCACGACCTGCGGGTCCTGCTGCACCTCGTGCGGCAGGCCGCGCGCGATCACCTGGCCGAAATTGAGCACCACGACGTGGTCGGAGATGTCCATCACCATGCCCATGTCGTGCTCGACCATCAGGATGGTGGTGCCCCATTCCTCCTTCACGTCGAGGATGAAGCGGGCCATGTCCTCGGTCTCCTCGCGGTTCATGCCGGCGACCGGCTCGTCGAGGAGGAGCATGCGCGGCCGCATGGCGAGCGCGCGGGCGAGCTCGACCCGCTTCTGCAGGCCGTAGGACAGCGCCGCGACCGGCATGTGGCGGATGTGGTTGATCTCGAGGAAGTCGATGATGTCGCGCTCGACCTCGGCGCGCAGCTCCATCTCCTCGCGCGCCGCCGGCCCGAAATAGGCGAGCGCCTGCAACAGGTTGGTCTTCATGTGGGCGTGGCGGCCGAGCTTGATGTTGTCGAGCACGGTCATGCCGCGGAAGAGCGCGATGTTCTGGAAGGTGCGGGCGAAGCCCAGCCTGGCGCGCTCGGGCGGATGCACGTGCGTCACGTCCTCGCCGTCGAACAGAACCCGTCCCTGCTGCGGCTTGTAGAAGCCGGAGATGCAGTTGAACATCGAGGTCTTGCCCGCGCCGTTCGGCCCGATCAGCGCGGTGATCGAACCCGGCTCGACGGAAAAGGACACGTTGTTGATCGCCTTGAGGCCGCCGAAGGACAGCGACAGCCCCTCGACGTCGAGCCGCGCCGCCTTCATCGCGGCAGGCATGGCGCGACACCCCGCAGAGGCGCGGGGCATGGCGCGACGCCCCGCAGGCTGCTGTTTCCGACCGAATTCGTCATCGTCCTCCCCATGAACGTTTCCGCTGCGCCGGCCCGCCTCCTTCGGCCGGCGCGCGCTATCTGAACAATCGCGCGACCATCTCCTGATCGAACCCGCGCTCGACGGGCTCGTCGATGCTGCGCCCCGTGCGCTCGAAGCCCTTCTTCCAGTCCGTCACGTGCCGCGCCATCCACAGCCGCGCCCGCTCGACGTCGCGCGCGCGGATGGAATCGATCAGCTCCCTGTGGGCGTCCACCATACGGCGCGCGCCCTCGGAAACCTTGCGGCAGATCATTTCCGAGGTCGGGAAGAACAGGAGTGCGGCCGGCTCGCGCGCCAGCTCCAGCACGCGGTTGTGCGAGGCGTGCGCGATCAGGGCGTGGAAATCGGTGTCGACCTCGGCGAGCCGCATCGGGTCGTCCACCGCCGCTTCCGCCTGCCGCTGGTTGTCCTCCAGCGCGGCGAGGTCCTCGTCGGTGGCGGCGGCGACCGCGCCCTCGATCGCGCCCAGCTCCAGCACCATCGCGGTCTCGTAGAGCTCGCGGAAGGTGACTTCGCTGATGATGAGCGCACGGCTCATGCGGCTGGAGAGATAGCGATAGTGCGGGGTGCAGACGAAGAGCTTGCGCGCGGCCTCGCGGCGCACGAGCCCGCTCTGCTCCAGCACGCGGATGCCCTCGCGCACGGTCGAGCGGTTGACGCCGAACTGGCGCACGAGCTCGGCCTCGGTGCCGATCTCGTCGCCGGGCTTGAGGCGACCGGAGGTGATCTCGCGCTCGATGGCCTCGGCCACCATCTCGTAGGCCGACGGAGCCTTGATCGGCTCGAAACGGTTGAGCGCGTTGTCGGACATCCTCCTCCCCGATTTTGTCCGTTACTTTTGTATGCTTGTCCGACAAACGTACCGGGATGGCATCCGGTGTCAAGCCCCCGCCGTCGCAGCGGAGGGTGACGCATGGTCAGCCAGGCGCGTTCCCGGCGGCGGGCGAGAGGGAGGCCGAGTCTCGAATTGACGGCTCGACGTCTCATTTGTTCCGATACGGAAGGTCCGTGCTGCTCTAGGCTCGGTTCCGGATTCGCGAGGGAGACGGGAATCCGCGGGAGGAGACGCCGCAGACCATCCCCGCCGGGCGGGGAGGGCGGTTCTTCCCGTGCACGGCTGGAACGATGTCCGGGGAGGAGACGCGGCATATGTATGCGGTAATCGGCGCCGGCCCGATGGGGCTCGCCGCGGCGCGCAATCTCGACAGGCACGGCATCGCCTTCACCGGCTTCGAGCAGCATGCCGATGTCGGCGGGCTGTGGGACATCGACAACCCGCACAGCACCATGTACGAGACCGCGCACCTGATCTCGTCGAAGACGACGACCGAGTTCGCCGAGTTTCCCATGCCGGCCTCGGTTGCGGCCTATCCGCGCCACGACGAGATGCGCCGCTACTTCCGCGCCTATGCCCGCCATTTCGACCTCTACCGCCACTACGAGTTCTCGACGCGCGTGCTCAGGGTCGAGCCGGACGGCGACGGCTGGCGGGTGACGACGGAGAGCGGCGGAGAGCGGCGCGAACGCCGCTTCGCCGGCGTCCTGATCGCCAACGGCACGCTGCACCACCCCAACATCCCCGACCTGCCCGGGGAGTTCTCCGGCACGCTGATGCATGCGGGCGACTACCGCACGCCGTCGCAGCTTGCGGGCAAGCGGGTGCTCGTCGTCGGCTGCGGCAATTCCGGCGCCGACATCGCGGTCGATGCCGTCCACCATGCCGCGAGCGTCGATATCTCGGTGCGGCGCGGCTACTACTTCATCCCGAAATTCATCTTCGGCCGCCCGACCGACACGCTCGGCGGCAAGGTGAAGCTGCCGCGCCGGCTGAAGCAGCTTCTCGACGCCGCCCTCGTGCGCGCGGTGATGGGCAAGCCGTCGCAATACGGCCTGCCCGACCCCGACTACCGGATGTACGAGTCGCATCCGGTGATGAACTCGCTGATCCTGCACCACATCGGGCAGGGCGACATCCGGCCCCGCGCCGACATCGCGCGGCTCGACGGCGACGGCGTGGCGTTCGCCGACGGCAGCCGCGGCGACTACGACCTCGTCCTGCTCGCGACCGGCTACAGGCTCGACTATCCCTTCATCGACCGTGCCGAGCTGAACTGGCCGGCGGACGCCGGCGCGCCGCAGCTCTACCTCAACGTCTTCCACCCCCGCCACGACACCTTGTTCATGATGGGCATGGTCGAGGCCGCGGGCCTCGGCTGGGAAGGGCGCAACGAGCAGGCCGAGCTAGTGGCGCTGTTCATCCGCGGGCTGGCCGAGGGCGCGCCTGCGGCCGCGCGGCTGAAGGAGATGAAGGCGAGCCTCGCCGGATGCCGCATCGACGGCGGCTACGGCTATCTCAAGCTCGAGCGCATGGCCTACTACGTCCACAAGGACACGTACCGCAAGGCGGTGGCCGGCCATGCCGCAGCCCTGCGCAGGGAACTGGCGGCGGTCGCGCCGCGCGCATCCAACGTCAAGCAGCCGGCAGCCCGAGGTGCCCCATGAGCGGTCCTGTCCCCATCCAGTTCGATCCCACCAGCCTCGTCATTCTCAACGCCCTGCTGGCGCTGATGATGTTCGGCGTGTCGCTGACCTTGCGGCCGGCCGATTTCAGGCGCGTCGTTACCCAGCCGCGCACGGCCTTCGCCGGGCTGTTCGCGCAGTTCCTGCTGCTGCCGGCCGCGACCTGCTTCGCTACATGGTTCTTCGAGATCGACCCGGAGCTGTCGCTCGGCATGATCCTCGTCGCGGCGTGCCCCGGCGGCGCCTTCTCCAACATCATGACGTGGCTGGCGCGGGGCAACGTCGCCGTCTCGATCAGCATGACGGCGGTGTCGAGCCTTGCCGCGACCGTGCTGACGCCGCTGAACTTCGCCTTCTACGGCTGGCTCAATCCCTACACCCGCGACCTTCTCGTCTCGATCGCAGTGGATGCCGGCAGCATCGTTCTGCTGGTGCTCGTCGTGCTCGGCCTGCCGCTGCTGATCGGCATGGCGGTCGGGCGGCGCTTCCCGGATCTTGCCGCCAGGGTCGAGCCGCCGCTGCGCATCTTCGCGCTCCTCGTCTTCCTCGCCTTCGTCGCCATCGCCTTCAGCAACAACTTCACGCTGTTCGTCGAGCGCTTCCACACCTTCTTCTGGCTGGTCGTCGCGCACAACACGATGGCGCTGCTGCTCGGCGCGCTGATGGGCCGGCTGATGCGGCTCAACACGCCCGACAGGCGCGCGGTCACGCTCGAGGTCGGCATCCAGAATTCCGGCCTCGGTCTGGTCATCCTGTTCACCTTCATGCCCTCGGCCGGCGGCATGATGCTGATCACCGCCTTCTGGGGTGTGTGGCATCTGGTGTCGGGCCTGACGCTGGCGAGCATCTGGGCGCGCATCCCGATCCGGGATTTCGGCCCGGCTGCGAAGGCGGCGGGCCGGCGGGCATGACGAAGCGCGTGCTCGTCACCGGGGCTGCCGGCTATGTCGGCAGCCTGCTCGGCAGCCGGCTGGCGGCGGACTTCCACGTCGTCGGTACCGATATCCGCCCGCGCGGCGACCTGCCTTTCGCCGTCGCCGCGATGGACGTGCGCGACCCGGCCATGGCGGAGCTGCTGAAGGCGGAGGGCATCACCCATGTCGTGCATCTGGCCTCGGTGCTCGATGCCGGCGGCGACCGCGCCCGCGAGTTCGACATCGACGTCAACGGCACGCGGAACGTGCTCGACTGCTGCCTCGCGGCGGGCGTCGGGCACATCACCGTCACCAGCTCCGGCGCGGCCTACGGCTATCACCCCGACAACCCTGCCTGGATCGACGAGGACCGGCCGCTGCGCGGCAATCCCGAATTCGCCTATTCCGACCACAAGCGTCGGATCGAGGAGATGCTGGCCGGCTACCGCAGCCGGCACCCGCAGCTTCGCCAGCTCGTGTTCCGCCCCGGCACCATTCTCGGCGCGACGACCAAGAACCTCATCACCGACCTGTTCAGCGCGAAACGCATGCTCGCCATCCGCGGCAGCGACTCGCCCTTCGTCTTCATCTGGGACGAGGACGTGGTCAGCGCCATCGAGCACGGCCTGCGCCGCGACCTGAGCGGCATCTACAACATGGCCGGCGACGGCGCGCTGACGGTGCGCGAGATCGCCGCCATCCTCGGCAAGCCGGTGCGCACGCTGCCGGCCGGCCTCGTCAAGGCGGTCCTGTGGTGCGGCCGCCGGCTGGGCATCGGCCGCTACGGGCCGGAGCAGGTCAACTTCCTGCGCTACCGCCCGGTGCTTTCCAACCGGCGGCTGAAGGAGGAATTCGGCTACCGGCCGAGGAAGACCTCGGAAGAGACCTTCCGTTACTATGTCGAGCACGCCCGCGCCCGGGGCGAGCTGTGAGCTGCGTCGTCGTCACCGGCGCCGGCGGCGGGCTGGGGCGGGCGCTCGCCCGGGCGTTCTCGCGCCGCGGGCACGATCTGGTTC
>JACZJD010000635.1 GCA_014860725.1 Aquamicrobium sp. | reverse complement strand
GTCGTAGAAGGCGTCGACCGCGGCCTCCATGCGCAGCGCCATCACCATATGGTGCCCCTGCGACGGGGCCATGGAGACGCGCCACACCGGCTTCTGCGTGCCGTCGGCGAAGGGGATGCAGTCGCGTATCTCGCGCCACAGGATGCGCGACTCCTCCGCCTCCAGCCGCTCCGGCGCGGCGGTCGGCGCGAGCAACGCGGCGAGCCTGTCGAAGCGGTAGGCGACGGAGGGCGCGAAGCCTTCGAGCCGCAGAAGCGTCGCGCCGCGCCAGCCCTTCAGTCCGCCGGAAAGCACCTTGCCGACCACGGTTTCGGGCAGATGCGCGGCGCCCGACACCTCGCCGTTCGACGTCATGGCCACGGCCATGGCGTGCGCGGCGTCGGCCTCGCTCAGCCCGCGCAGCACCAGCGTCGCCTCGGTCTCGGCCCGGGGCAACACCTTGAAGGTGACGTCCGTCACCGCGGCGAGCGTGCCCCACGAGCCGGCCATCAGCTTGGCGAGGTCGTAGCCGGTGACGTTCTTGACCACGCGCCCGCCCGACTTGAACGCCGCGCCGCGCCCCGACACGGCATGCACCCCCAGCACATGGTCGCGCGCCGCACCCGCCTTCACGCGGCGCGGGCCGCAGGCGTTCGCCGCCAGCACGCCGCCGAGGGTCCCTTCCCCCCTGCTCCCTTGGCCGGCCTCGCCGCCGAGGAGCGGCGCATGATCGATCGGCTCGAAGGCAAGCTCCTGCCCCGACGCGGCCAGCAGTGCCTCGATCTCGGCGAGCCGCGTGCCGGCGCGGGCGGACAGAACTAGCTCCTCCGGCTCGTAGAGGGTGACGCCGGAAAGGGCGGAAAGGTCGAGGACATGTTCGGCCGCGACCGGCCGCCCGACGCCGCGCCGCGAGCCGCCGCCGACGATCTCGAGCGGCGTTGCGCCGGCCGCCGCCCAGCGAACCACGTCCAGCACCTCGTCGGCAAGGGAGGGAGCGAAGACGGTCACGGCCGATCACCTTCCGTCGCTGACTCCTCACCGGCCCTTCGGGCCACCTCCCCCCAAAGGGGAGAGGAAAACCGCTGCCGCGATGCCGGCCTTTGCCAGCTTGGATTTTCCTCTCCCCTCTGGGGAGAGGTGGCGAGCGCAGCGAGCCGGTGAGGGGTCAGCCGCCTATCCATCGTCACCCCGGAGATAGCGAAGGTCATGCGTCGATACATCCTCGGCAAGCGTTCCTTCGAGCGCGGCGAGAATCGTCGCGCAGACCTCGTCACGCTGCCTGAATATCGCATCGTTCCAGAAACGGATGACGGAGTATCCCTGCGAGCGCATGAAGGCATCGCGATTCTCGTCATAGCTGCTATCGGCATGCTGGCTTCCATCGACCTCGACCACGAGCTTCCGCTCGCGGCAGAGGAAGTCGGCGAAATACGGACCGACGGGGGACTGGCGGACGAACTTGTATCCGCCGAGTTTCCTGCCCTTGATCTCGTTCCATAAAACCGCCTCCGCCGGATTGTCGCCTTTTCGCAGCGCACGTGCCCGGCCGTTGATACCCTCTTTTCTCCTGCGCGTCGTGTAGGTCATCCCCTCACCGCCTCGCTGCGCTCGGCACCTCTCCCCGGAGGGGAGAGGAAAATCCGGGCCGGAGAAGCGCCGGCATTGC
>JACZJD010000634.1 GCA_014860725.1 Aquamicrobium sp. | reverse complement strand
AGCAGCGCGTGCGTGCCGATGACGATGTCGACGGTGCCGTCGGCGAGCCCCTTCTTCGTCTCGGAGAGCTCCTTGGCACCGACCAGGCGCGAAGCCTGTCTCACGCGCACCGGAAGCCCGGAAAAGCGTTGCGAAAACGTTTTGTAATGTTGCCTGGCCAGCAGCGTCGTCGGCACCACGACGGCCACCTGGAACCCCTCCATGGCAGCGAGGAAGGCGGCGCGCAGCGCGACCTCCGTCTTGCCGAAGCCGACGTCGCCGCAGATCAGCCGGTCCATCGGCTTGCCGGCGGCGAGATCGTCCATGACGGCCTCGATTGCGGTCTGCTGGTCGTCGGTCTCGTCGTAGGGAAACCGCGCGGCGAACTCGCCATAAAGCCCTTCCGGCGGGTGGATCGCTGGCGCATCGTGCATCTGCCGCTCCGCGGCGAGCCGGATGAGAGCTCCCGCCATCTCCAGCAGGCGCCGCTTCAGCTTCGCCTTGCGCGACTGCCACGCGCCGCCGCCGAGCTTGTCGAGCGTCGCCTCGGCGGTGTCCGAGCCGTAGCGAGACAGGAGCTCGATGTTCTCGACGGGGAGGAACAGGCGGTCGTCGCCGGCGTAGTGAATTTCGAGGCAGTCGTGCGGGGCGCCCGCCGCCTCGATCGTCCTCAGCCCGACGAAGCGGCCGATGCCGTGGTCGGCATGGACGACGATGTCGCCGGCCGACAACGCCGCCACTTCGGCGATGAAGTCGGAGCCGCGCTTGCGCTTCTTCGAGCGGCGCACCAGCCGGTCGCCGAGGATGTCCTGCTCGGCAACGAAGGCGAGCGCATCCGTCTCGAAACCCGTCTCGAGCGGTAGCACAGCGAGCCCTGCCTCGCCGGCGCCGAGAGCCTCCACTTCGGCGAGCGTGATGACGCGCTTCAGGTTGCCGAGATGGTGTTCGGCCAGGATCTGCGTCAGCCGGTCGAGCGAGCCTTCCGTCCAGCCGGCGACGACGACGCGCCGGCCGGCGGAGCGCAGGGCCCCGATATGCGAGACCGCCGCGTCGAAGACGTTGGCGCCGGGGTCGGCGCGCTCCTGTTCGAAACGTTTTCCCGCGCGCGCACCGGCATGCAGGATGCGCACGGTCGTCGCCTCCAGCGCCGCGAACGGCGTCAATTCGGCCGAGACGCGGTCGGGGAGCGCCGCGGCCACCTCGTCGGGGCTGAGCGCCAGCAACGCCGGCGGCACCGGCTTGTAGGGCACGGCGTCCTTCAACGCGCCGTCCGCCTGCTTCCTCCGCGCCTCGTAATGGTCGAGGATCAGCGCATGCCGCTCGCCGATCGCCTCGCGGGCGAGATGGTCGAAAACGAACGGCGCCTCCGGCAGGTATTCGAATAACGTCGACAGCCGCTCGTAGAAGAAGGGCAGCCAGTGCTCCATGCCGGCAAAGCGGCGTCCCTCGCTGATCGCGGCATAGAGCGCGTCGTCGCGCGCGGGCGCGCCGAACGCCTCGATGTAGTTGCGGCGGAAGCGGCTGATCGTCTCCGGCGACAACGTCACCTCGCTCATCGCTTGCAGTGCGATCGACGTACGCTGCCCTGTGGTGCGCTGCGTGGCGACGTCGAAGGCGCGGATCGATTCCAGCGTGTCGCCGAAGAAGTCGAGCCGCACCGCCTCGGCGGCGCCCGGCGCGTAGAGGTCGAGGATGCCGCCACGTACCGCGAACTCGCCGATGTCCCTTACAGTGGGCACGCGCTCGAATCCGGACGTCTCCAGCCGCGATATCAGCACCTTCATGTCGACCTGGTTGCCGGGCTTGGCGCGAAAGCCCTGCGCCGCGATGATCTCCGCCGGCGGTACGCGCTGCAGGAGGGCGTTGGCGGAGGTGAGGATCACCGCGCGATGCGGCTTCTTCGCCAGAGCCGCGATGCCGGACAGTCCGTCGAGCCGGCGCGCCGCCGCGTCGCTGCCCGGCGAGACGCGATCATAAGGCAGGCAGTCCCAGGCCGGCAGTTCAAGCACCGGCAGGCCGGGCGCCACAAAGGCGAGAGCCTCGGCAATCTGCGGCAGGCGCTGTCCGTCGCGCGCGACGAAGACCAGCGGTGCGTCGGGGGCGACTTCAGCCGAAATGACGGCGAGCGCGAACGCCTCGTAGCCGTCGGCCACGCCGTCGACGATCGACGGGCCGGTGCGGTCCTTGCGCAGGCCGATCCCTTTCAGGAGCTTCGACATGTCAGAACGTCACGGAGCTGCGGAACGCCATGATGCGGCCGAGCATGGCGTCGTCGGGTGCTTCCTGCTCGCCGGTCAGCCAGGGCAGCAGCACCGTGTCGGCGACCTCGAGAATACGCTCGTAGTCATCGAGTTCGCTATCGCTTAGGATTGCGATTTCGGCGTCGGCGAAGGAGCCGAGGATCAGATCCATCTCGCGCATGCCACGATGCCACGAGCGGAACAGCAGCTTGCGCCGCCGCGCGTCCAGTCCCTCGCTCGAAATGGTCGTGCCGGTCATCGTCGATCCTCGCCGCCGGGCGGCGCATGGTACAGAGCGGCGCATATAGCGTGGACAGCGGCCGGTGTCAGCCTTGTGCGCGCGCGAACTTCTCCTACCATCGATCGCATGCGCCCTGCCCTGCTCGATCCGCTGTTCGTACCGCTCACCTCGCTCGACGGGGTCGGGTCGAAGGTCGCATCGATGATCGAGAAGGTCGTGCCCGCCGATCTCGGCGAGCGCCACGCGCGCGCAGGCGACCTCCTGTTTCTGCTCCCGCACGGCGTCATCGACCGGCGCAACCGTCCCGGCATCGCCTATGCCGCGGAAGGCGCCATTGTCACGCTGGAGGTGCGGATCGACCGCCACCAGCCGCCGCCGCGCGGCAACCGCTCCGTGCCCTACCGCGTCTATGCCCACGACGACACCGGCGAGATCGCGCTGACCTTCTTCCACGCCCACGCCGCATGGCTGCAGAACCAGATGCCCGAGGGTGCGCATGTCGTCGTCAGCGGCCGCATGGAGTGGTTCAACGGCCGCCCGACCATGGTCCATCCCGACCACATCGCCGGCATCGAGGCCGCCGCCGCCCTGCCGCTGGTCGAGCCTGTCTATCCGCTCACCGCCGGCCTGTCGTCGAAGGTCTTGCGCCGGGCGATCTCCCAGGGGCTGGCGCGGCTTCCCGCACTGGCCGAATGGCTCGACCCGGATGTCGCCCGCCGGCACAGCTTTCCCGCCTTTGTCGAGGCGCTGGCGCGACTGCACAACCCTGCGGATCCGCTCGACGTCTCGCCGGAAGGGGCCGCCTGGCGCAGGCTCGCTTATGACGAGCTGCTCGCCGGGCAACTCTCACTGGCGCTGGTGCGAAGCCGGGTGCGCCGCATCGCCGGCCGCGCGTTGACGGGCGACGGCCGCTTCGGAAGCGCGATCCGCGCGGCCCTGCCATATTCGCTGACCAGCACCCAGGAGACGGCGCTGGGCGAGATCGAGGCCGACCTCGGCCGGCCCGAGCGGATGCTGCGCCTGCTGCAGGGCGACGTCGGCTCCGGCAA
>JACZJD010000633.1 GCA_014860725.1 Aquamicrobium sp. | reverse complement strand
ACCAGCCGCCGCTCGACCAGCCGCCCCCGGAGGAGGACCGGCCCCGGCGCGAACGCCCCGAGGAAGCGGAATTTCCGTACTCGATCTCGATGCCGAGCCATTTGTAGCGGCCCGGCCCCAGCTTTCGCCCGAAGATCGGGGCGAGGATGGCGAAGCCGAAGGCGCCGACGAACAGCGACACCCACAGCAGGATGAAGATGGTCTCGAACCAGTCGAGCGCGTCGGAGGGCCGGTTGCGGCGCGCCCGCGCCTCCAGCTCCTCGCCGTTGCCCTCCAGCACGAGGATGATGTCGTCGACGGCGGCCGAGATGCCGCTTGCGAAGTCGCCGGCGCGGAAGGCGGGCGTCAGCGTGTTCTCGATGATGAGCCTGGCGTGAAGGTCGGTCAGCGTGCCCTCGAGGCCGTAGCCGATCTCGATGCGCATCCGGCGGTCGTCGCGCGCGACGAGGAGCAGGATGCCGTTGTCCTCGCCGGCCTGGCCGAGGCCCCAGTGGCGGAACAGGCGGTTGGCATAGGGCTCGATCGCCTCGCCGCCGAGGTCGGGGATGGTGGCGACGACGATCTGGTCCGACGACTTCTGCTCGAAGGCCGCGAGCTTCTGCACGAGCGCGGCTTCCGTCGCGGCGTCGATCATGCCGGCATTGTCGACCACCCGCCCGGTCAGCGCCGGCAGCGACTGGGCGAGCGCCGGCAGCGCGGCGGCGAGAAGGGCGAAGAGGAGCAGGGCGCAAACGGCCGTCGCCGTCCTGCGCCCGCCCTGCCTAGCCATCGTGGTTGCCGCCCTCACGCCCAAGCTGCGACCCGCCGGCCTAGTTGCCGGTGCCGAAGTTCACCTCCGGCACCTCCATCCTGTCCTCGGAGATGGTGAAGTTCTGGAACGGCTCGTTGTCGGTGAACCAGATCCACGCCCAGATCATCGAGGGCAGGGTGCGGAGCGACGTGTTGTAGACCCGCACCGCCTCGATATAGTCGCGCCGGGCGACCGCGATGCGGTTCTCCGTGCCCTCGAGCTGGGCCTGGAGCGCGAGGAAGTTCTGGTTGGCCTTGAGGTCGGGATAGTTCTCGACCACGGCGAGCAGCCGCGACAGCGCGCCGGTCAGCGCCGCCTGGTTCTCCTGGAAGGCGCGGAAGGCGGCCTCATCCTGCAGCAGCTCGGGCGAGACCTGCGTCTGCGTCGCCTTCGCGCGGGCCTCGACCACGGCTTCCAGCACCTCGCGCTCGTGCGCGGCGTAGCCCTTCACCGTTTCCACGAGGTTGGGGATCAGGTCGGCGCGGCGCTGGTACTGGTTCAGCACCTCGCTCCAGGCCGCCTTGGCGCGCTCCTCGTTGGTCGGGATGGTGTTGAAGCCGCAGGCGGCGAGCAGCGGCAAGAGGAGCGCCAGGACGAGCACGTCGGCAAGACGACGGCGCGGCGCGGAGACGGACAAGGCCCGGTGGTGCATCGGTCGATCCCTGGAAGGTTGGCGGGAGCGCCGAACTTAGCCCCTTTCCTGGCACAAGAAAACGACGCATCCGGAATGGCCGCCCTGCTTGTGCGCCCGGCGCCCTCAAGTCTAATCTCCTGCCGATCGGGAAAGGCAGGATGAGCCGGGACGAAGACAATCAGGCCGAATCGCGCCGCATCATCGGCCGCGTCGGCACCGAGAGCGAGGCGTCGATGGCGCGCCGCGCCGCGGACCACATCACTGGCCACATGGCCGGCCGCGACGCGGAGGGTGGCGACTGGGCCGAGCTCTGGGGCACGCGCATCGGCCGCTGGTTGGGCGCGGCACTCCTCGTCTACCTCGTGTGGTGGCTGATAGGCTTCGTGGCGGGCGGCGGCTGACATCATGGACGAAGCCGGGCAGGCGGCGCCGCGCGCCGTCATCGTCATATCGAGCCACGTCGCGCGCGGCACGGTCGGAAACCGCGCCGCGGTGTTCGCGCTGGAGACGCTCGGCCTTCCGGTCTGGGCCGTGCCGACCGTCATCCTGCCCTGGCA
>JACZJD010000632.1 GCA_014860725.1 Aquamicrobium sp. | reverse complement strand
AAAACGTGCTGCGCGCCGAAAAGAGCGGTACGGTGAAGCGGGTCGCCGTCGAGCCGGGCGCGAGCCTCGCCGTCGACGAGCTGATCCTCGAATTCGAGTAGGCAGGGAACTTGCGATGACCGACCCGAAGACGGAAAAGTGGCGCGCGCTTGCCGAAAAGGAGGTCAAGCGCGACCCCGACACGCTGGTCTGGAACACGCCGGAAGGCATTCCGGTCAAGCCGCTCTACACGGCGGCCGACCTCGACGGCGTCGGCCATCTCGACAGCCTGCCGGGCTTCGCGCCCTTCGTGCGCGGCCCACGCGCGACGATGTATGCTGGCCGCCCGTGGACGATCCGGCAATATGCCGGCTTCTCGACGGCCGAGGCCTCCAACGCTTTCTACCGCAAGGCGCTCGCCGCCGGGCAGCAGGGTGTCTCGGTCGCCTTCGACCTCGCGACGCATCGCGGCTACGACAGCGACCACAGCAGGGTCGAGGGCGATGTCGGCAAGGCGGGCGTGGCCATCGATTCCGTCGAGGACATGAAGATCCTGTTCGACGGCATCCCGCTCGAGCAGATTTCCGTTTCCATGACCATGAACGGCGCGGTGATCCCGATCCTCGCCAACTTCATCGTCGCCGGCGAGGAACAGGGCGTGCCGCGCGCGCAGCTCTCGGGAACCATCCAGAACGACATCCTCAAGGAGTTCATGGTCCGCAACACCTACATCTACCCGCCCGAGCCCTCGATGCGGATCATCGCCGACATCATCGAGTATACGGCGAAGGAGATGCCGAAGTTCAATTCCATCTCCATCTCCGGCTACCACATGCAGGAGGCGGGCGCGACGCTGGTGCAGGAGCTCGCCTTCACGCTCGCCGACGGGCGCGAATATGTCCGCGCCGCGCTGAGGAAGGGCCTCGACGTCGACGCCTTCGCCGGGCGGCTGTCTTTCTTCTTCGCCATCGGCATGAACTTCTTCATGGAGGCGGCGAAGCTGCGCGCCGCGCGCCTCCTGTGGACCCGCATCATGGAGGAGTTCGAGCCGAAGAAGCCGTCCTCGCTGATGCTGCGCACCCACTGCCAGACCTCGGGCGTGTCGCTGCAGGAGCAGGACCCCTATAACAACGTCATCCGCACCGCCTACGAGGCGATGTCGGCCGCGCTCGGCGGCACGCAGTCGCTGCACACCAACGCGCTCGACGAGGCCATCGCCCTGCCGACGGAGTTCTCCGCCCGCATCGCCCGCAACACGCAGCTGATCCTCCAGCACGAGACCGGCGTGACCAAGGTGGTCGATCCGCTCGCCGGCTCCTACTACGTCGAGAGCCTGACGGCCGGGCTCGCCGAGAAGGCCTGGGCGCTGATCGAGGAGGTCGAGGCCATGGGCGGCATGACCAAGGCGGTCATCGAGGGCCTGCCCAAGCGGCTGATCGAGGAGGCCGCCACGCGCCGGCAGGCGGCGATCGACCGCGGCGACGAGGTCATCGTCGGCGTCAACAAGTACCGGCTGGAGAACGAGGACGAGCTCGATATCCTCGACATCGACAACCGCGCCGTGCGCGAGGCGCAGATCGCCCGCATCGAGAAGACGCGGCGCCAGCGCGACCCGAAGAAGTGGGAAGAGACCATCGCCGCGCTGAAGGACGTCGCCCGCTCCGGCAAGGGCAACATCCTCGAGGCGGCCGTCGAGGCCGCCCGCGCGCGCGCCACGCTCGGCGAGATTTCCGACGCGCTGCGCGAGGCGTTCGGCGACCATTCGGCCGTGCCGAAGGTGGTGCGCAAGGTCTACGGCACCGCCTATGAGGGCGAGCCGGAATACGAGAACCTGGTGCAGCGGCTGGAGGATTTCTCGAAGAACCTCGGCGAGACGCCGAAGCTGCTCGTCGCCAAGCTCGGCCAGGACGGCCACGACCGCGGCGCCAAGATCATCGCCTCGGCCTTCGGGGACATCGGCTTCGACGTCGTCGCCGGCCCGCTGTTCCAGACGCCGGACGAGGCGGCCGAGCTCGCCGTCAGGTCGAAGGTCCATGTCGTCGGCATGTCGTCGCTCGCCGCCGGCCACAAGACGCTGGCGCCGCAGCTCGTCGAGGCGTTGAAGGCGAAGGGCGCAGACAACATCATCGTCGTCGTCGGCGGCGTGGTGCCGCGGCAGGACTACCGGTTCCTGCTCGACCACGGCGTGGCCGCCGTCTTCGGCCCCGGCACCAACGTGCTCGACGCCGCCCGCGCGGTGCTCGACCTGCTCGAAGGCAAGCGCCGCAACGTGTAGCCGCCCGTTAGGCCGCCGCCGCGCCACGCCGGCGCTCGTCCAGCTTGGACTTTTCCTCTTCCCTCTGGGGAGAGGTGCCGAGCGCAGCGAGGCG
>JACZJD010000631.1 GCA_014860725.1 Aquamicrobium sp. | reverse complement strand
GCCGCGCCCTACGGCGACAGCGGCGCGGCCTTCCGCCGGGCGGTGATCGCCGACGGCGAATGGGCGCTTGCCTTCGCCGAGGGCGGCGACAACCGGCTGCCCAACGCCGTGCTCGAAATCCTGCGCGGCGGCACGGTCGTCCACCGCATCGAGAACGACGCCACCAACGGCTACCTGCACGGCGCCTACACGCTGCTGTCGGACGGCAAGCACCTCGTCACCGGCGGCATCGACGGCACGCTGATCGCCTACGACCGCGAAAGCGGCGACTTCGCCGGCGAGTTCACCGGCGGCCATTCCGGCGAGGTCACGGCCGTGGCCGAGGCGCCGGAGGCGCGGCTCCTCGTCACCGGCGGCGCCGACCAGACCGTGCGGCTGTGGAACCTCGAGACGCGGGCGCTGGTCGCCAGCCTGTTCGTCTCCGGCGACGACTGGATCGTGTGGACGCCGCAGGGCTACTTCTATTCCTCGCCCAACGGCGACTCGCTCGTCGGCTGGCACATCAACCAGGGCCAGGATCGCGAGGGGCGCTACATCCGGGCGCGCCAGATCCGCCAGCACCTGAACAGCCCCGAGATCGTGCGCCGCGCCATCCTCACCGGCGACGCGGCGAATGCTGCGCGCGAGCTGCGCGGCACCGACCGTCAGCTCGAACAGCTCCTGCAGCGCAAGCCGCCGGAATTCGAGGTGCGCGTGGTCGAGACCGACCCGCCGCCGGCCGACGGTTATGTCGCGGTCGAGATCGTCGGCGCGGAGGAAGCGGGCGCGGATGTGGCCACCTTCTCGGTGCTCGCCAACGACCGCCGCATCGAGGAGTTCACGCCGCGCGCCGCCGGCGACGGTCGCGTCGTCATCGAGGTGCCGGTGGGCGAGGGCGAGAACGAGATCCTCATCAGCGGCGTCAACGAGTTCGGCTACATCACCGAGCGCGGGGTGCGGGCGCTGGCCAAGAAGCCGGCCAACGAAAAACCGAAAGGCAAGCTCTACGTCGTCGCGGTCGGCATCAACGAATACCCGCATCTGCCGACCGACTGCGGCGGCCGCTCCTGCGACCTCGGCTTTCCGGTCGCCGACGCGTCCGAGTTCCTGCGCACGGTGGCCGAGCGGACCGCGCCGCTCCATGCCGAGATGGAGGCGCTGCTCCTCGTCAACCGCGAGGCGCTGGAGGAGGACGGCGCGCGCGCCGGCGAGATCGTGCGGCTGGTCGGCGACGAGCGCATCATCGAGCCCGAGGCCCGCAGCGTGCGCGACGAGATCATCGACTTCCTCGACCTGCCCGGCCCCGAGGACACCACCATCGTCTTCATCGCCGGCCACGGCATCAACATCGACGAGGACTACTATGTGGTGCCGACCGACGCGCGCAAGCAGGACGGCGACCGCTGGCGGCGCTCCTCGCTTGTCGCGTGGTCCGACATCCACGAGGCGATCGAGCGCGCCAAGGGCCGTCGCGTGATGCTGCTCGACACCTGCCATGCGGCCGGCGCCTTCAACCCCAAGCTGGAGAAGGAGGCGGCCGACGCCCGCATCGTCGTGCTCGCCGCCACCGCGGCCAACAACACGGCGGCGGAGCTCGCCGATCTCGGCCACGGCGCGTTCACCTGGTCGGTGCTCGAAGGCATGCGCGGCGGCGCCAACACCGGCGGCGACGGCGTGCGCATCCTCGGCCTCTCCGACTACGTCGACCGCGAGGTGCGCCGGCTGACGGCGGAGCGCCAGCAGCCCTTCTACCACCTGCCGCGCACCGAGAACTTCCTGGTGGCGCGGCCGTGAGAGGCATGAGCTGGCCGGAATGTTCCCCCGCTTTTCTGCGCGCCTTGCGCTGCCCCTCATCGGCCCTTCGGGCACCTTCTCCCCGTGAACGGGGAGAAGGGGAAGCGGCGGCGTTGCGGCCATCCTTCCTCTCCCCGTTCACGGGGGTCCGAAGGACGGGTCGAGACAAGCGGCTCGACCCCGGCAGATGCCGGCAGGCAGGTGAGGGGCGGCGCAGACCTGCGCCATCCTTCATCGCGGCATTTCTTCTTCTCCTGCTCGCCTGCGCGCCCGCCTTCGCCGCCGCCTGCCCCGAGGGCGAAGGGCGGTTCGGCACGGGGTTCTATCCCGGCCCCTACCTGTTCGAGACGGCGATTGCCGCCGAGGAGGACTACCCGCAATCCGCGGTGCGGCTTTCGGGCATCACGGTACCGCACCACCTCGTGGTGCCGCGCCTGATCGCGCGCGGCTTCCGCGCCGCGTCGGGCTTCGACTACAACCGCATCATCCTCATCGCCCCCGATCACTTCCTGCGCATCGAAGGCGCGGCCTTCGCCACGACGCGGCGCGGCTTCGACACGGTGCTGGGGCCGGTCGACGTCGACGGCGAGGCGGTGGCCGGGCTGCTGGACGGGGGCGCGGTCGACAGTTGCCTCTTCGCCGCCGACCACGGCGTGCTGGCGCTGCTGCCGTTCCTGCGCCATGCCTTTCCCGCGGCGAAGCTGGTGCCGGTCTCGATCTCGATCCGCTCGAAGCGCGAGGACTGGGACAGGCTCGCCGCCCTCCTCGCGCCGCTCGCGGGCGAGCGGACGCTGGTCGTGCAATCGACCGACTTTTCCCACTACCACCCGCACGGCCGCGCCCGGCAGTTCGACCAGCACGTGCTGAACCTGCTGGCCGAGGGCGACCCGGAAAAGCTCGTGCGGCTGAACCAGCCGGACCATCTCGATTCGCTCGGCGCGATGTATGTGCAGATGAAGCTGCAGCGCGAGGTCCGCGGCGCCGCGCCCGTGGTGCTCGCCTCGGAGAACCAGCAGCAGCACACGAGCGCCCGCCTCGCCGAGACGACGAGCTACATGCTGATCGCCTTCGGCGCGTTCGGGCCGACCGACACGCCGCACGAGCCCGAGGCGGACATCGTCTATTTCGCGGGCGACGCCCATTTCGGCCGCGCCGTCACCCGCGCGCTGACCGACGCCGACGCGGCCGAGCGGGTGGCCGAGGCCGTGCTGGCGCGGACCGGCGGGCGGCCGCTGGTGCTCAACCTCGAAGGGGTGATCCTGCCCAACGTGCCCGAAGCGCTCGGTCCCATGACCCTCGGCATGCCGGAGGAGCTGGCGATCCCGTGGCTGAAGCGGTTGAACGTCGCCGCCGCCGGCCTCGCCAACAACCATGTCATGGATCTCGGCCCCGCCGGCCTCGAGGAGACCGAGACCGCGCTCGACCGCGCCGGCATCGCCCGCTTCGGGCAGGGCGAGCGCATCGACATCGGCGGGCTGTCCGTGATCGGCCTCACCGACCTCGATTCCAACGGCCCGCCCTATACCGGTCTCGTCACGCCCGACCTCCTCGACCGCCTGATCGTCGCGGACGCGGCGCGGCCGGTCGCCGCCTTCGTTCACTGGGGCCGCGAATACGTGACGGAGCCCTCGTTGCGCGAGGCGGCGCTGGCCGAGGAGATGCGGCTGCGCGGCACGACGCTCATCGCCGGCGCGCACCCGCATGTCGCCGACGGCCGGCTCGCCACGCTCGGCGGCGGCGAGACGCTGATGGCCTACTCGCTCGGCAACTTCCTGTTCGACCAGCCCGCGGCCACGGCGTCCGGCACGCTGCTGGAGGTGCGCGTCTTCGAGCAGGGCACCATCTTCGCCCGGCTGATCGAGCTTCCCAACCTGTTCGACCTGGCGAAACCGGGCCGGCGCTGAACGCAGCGCCACGCCCGGCAGAGCGGCGCGCCCGATTTTCCGCAATTCCGGGCGGAAAACCGCTTCGCAATTCTTCCTTGAATTGCCCTACTCCCGCGGCGGCACGAAGATCGCGTCGTCGAGATAGCAACCGTCGGGCTCCTCCGGCACATGGAGCGGGTCGCGCGGCCGCACGTGGTAATACATCACCGGCTTGGTCTGGCGGGTGCTGCCGTCGGCGAAGCGGGCCACCGCGCGGAAGCGGTGGATCGAGTTTTCCGCCGCATAGACCTTCAGCCGTGCGGTGTGGTCGGCAAGGGTGCGGTTGCCGCGCAGGGTCAGGTCGACGACGTAGTTGCTGTCGTCCGAAGGCAGGCGAATCTCCTGATAGCGCAGCGCCGCCGGCGGATCGCCGAAGCCGTCGCCGTACTCGGCCACCATCACCTCGGTCTCGATCGCCCCGAGCTGGAGCGACGCCTCCATCGGCTCGGTGGCCTCGTAGCTGTTGCCGCGGTCGTCGGCCCAGGAATAGGTGAAGCTGCCGCGGACGCCGAGCGAGAGCGTGACGTCGCCGGCGATCAGGTCCCTGATCTCGCCGAGCTGGAGCGAGCCGACCACGCGCTCGTGGCATTGCGGCAGCTCGGCCTCGGAGGCGCAGGTGAAGCGCGCCCGCTCCAGCGCCCGCGTGTCGACGCCGGCCTCGTCGAGCGTGGACCGCAGCGAGACGTCCAGCCCCTCGTCGAAATCGGCGACGGCGACCTCGAAGGTGCGCGAGGCCCGGTCGGGATCGTCCTCGTTGAAGAACTCGATGGCGAGACGGCCGCCGGCCGCCGGCCCCCAGCCATTGTTGGCGAAGGAGAAGCCCGGCCTGAAGCCGATGCAGCCGCGATGCTCGAGGATCGACAGGAAGGGCTTGCGGTAGACCTGGCTGTCCTCGACCTGAAGCTCGAGCGCATCGAGGCGCACGCGCGACCCGTCGGCGGTCTTCAGGTCGACCAGCATGTAGGAGGGCGCATCCTCCCAGTCGATGGCGCCGTAGAGCGAGTCGTAGCTGTTGGGCGAGATGGTCGCCTCGCCGAGCCAGGATTCCACCATGCCGGCGTTTCCGGGATAGATCTCGATATGCTCGTCATACACCGCGCCCGCATACTGCATGTCGGCCTGGCGGGTGATGCGCTGGTCGACCGAGACGGAAAGCTCGACCTTGCCGGCGTCGCCGCCGCCGGCCTGCGCCCGCAGCAGGCC
>JACZJD010000630.1 GCA_014860725.1 Aquamicrobium sp. | reverse complement strand
TCCGAGATGGCTGCGGCCATCGCCGAGCCGACCGTCGACAGCGTCGCCACGGCGATGGCCGCAGCCATCTCGGACGAGGAGAAATTCGCCGCGCTGATGCCGGGCAGGCAGGAACTGAAGGCGCGCTTCAGCGTCGCGGCGATGGCCGCGAGCGTCGAGGACGCCTACCGCGCCAGCCTGGCGGGATAGCGCCCGCCGCAGCGTCAAGGTTTCCTTAGCGGCTTTCGGGTATGGAGGGACGATCCTCCGGACCTGCGAGCCATGGCCAAAGACGACCCCGCCCACCGCTACACCGCCGATGCGATCCGCTCCTTCGAGGGGAAAGCGAGCGCGGCGGACGCGCAAGCCGGCCAGCTGAACGCGATGGCGCGGCAGATCGCGACGCAGTACCGGCACGACACGCTGTCGCCGGTGATGGTCAGCGGCATCCTGCGCCTTGCCGAGTTCGCGCTGCTGGCCGTCTCGGGCTATGCGCTGGGCTTCGCCTATCTCGGGCTCGGCATCGTGGCGAGCTGGCACTATCCGGTGCTGATCCTGCTCGCCTCGGCGCTGACGGTGATCCTGCTCGAGCTGACGGATTCCTACCAGATCGCCAAGCTCTACCGCCCGCTCAAGTCCATCGCCGTCATCCTGCCGGTGTGGGTCGGCGCGCTGGCGCTGACGGCGCTGTTCGGGTTCTTCCTCAAGATCTCGGCCGAGTTCTCGCGCCTGTGGGCGGGTGCGTGGTTCCTCGGCGGCTTCGCCCTGCTCGTCGCCCTGCGGCTGATCGTGGCGCAGCTCGTGCGGCGCTGGGCGCGCGACGGCCGCATGGAGCGGCGCGCCGTCATCGTCGGCGGCGGCGAGGCGGCCGAGAAGCTGATCCGCTCGATCGAGCAGCAGCCCTACAACGACATCCGCATCTGCGGCGTCTTCGACGACCGCGACAACCGCCGCTCGCCGCCCATCGTCGCCGGCTACCCCAAGCTCGGCACGGTCAGCGAGCTGATCGAGTTCGCGCGACTGACCCGCATCGACATGCTGATCGTGTCGCTGCCGCTGAGCGCGGAGGAGCGTGTGCTGTCGCTCCTGAAGAAGCTGTGGGTGCTGCCGGTCGACATCCGCCTCTCGGCGCATGCCACGCAGTTCCATTTCCGGCCGCGCACCTATTCCTATATCGGCTCGGTGCCGATGCTCGACATCTTCGACCGGCCGATCCACGACTGGGATTCGGTCGCCAAGCGCGCCTTCGACATCGTCTTCAGCCTCGCCGGCATCGTCGCGCTGTCGCCCGTCATGCTCGCCACCGCCATCGCGGTGAAGCTCGACAGCAAGGGGCCGGTGATCTTCAGGCAGAAGCGGCTCGGCTTCAACAACGAGACCATCGAGGTCTACAAGTTCCGCTCGATGTATGTCGACCAGAGCGATGCGGCGGCGGCGAAGCTCGTCACCAAGGGCGATCCGCGTGTCACCCGCGTCGGCCGCTTCATCCGCAAGTCGTCGCTGGACGAGCTGCCGCAGTTCTTCAACGTGCTGAAGGGCGACCTGTCGCTGGTCGGCCCGCGCCCGCATGCGGCCGCCGCCAAGGCGCAGGACCGCCTCTACCACGAGGTGGTCGACGGCTATTTCGCCCGCCACCGCGTCAAGCCGGGCGTCACCGGCTGGGCGCAGATCAACGGCTGGCGCGGCGAGACCGACAGCGACACCAAGATCCGCATGCGCACCGCCTTCGACCTCGACTACATCGAGAACTGGTCGCTGTGGCTCGACCTCAAGATTCTGTTCCTGACGCCGATCCGCCTCATGAACACGGAGAACGCCTATTGAGCGCCATAACCGCCAACGGCCTGCCGCGCGCCGCGGTCGAAGCCAGGGCGGTCTCGCTTCTCGCCTCGGCGGCGGTGGCGTTTGGGGTGTTCCTGCAGGCCTTCGTCATCCGCGAGCCCGCCCCCTACGAGCTGTTCATGGTCGGGCTGATCGCGGTCTGGGCGCTTTTCGGGCTGCGCCTGTCGCGGCATGCGGCGATCCTGCTCGCGCTGCTGGTCGCCTACAACATCGGCGGCCTCGGCTCGATGAGCACGATGGGCGACCTTTACGACACGCCGCTCTATCTCGGCGTCACCCTGTTCCTGGCGCTGACCTCCGTTTTCTTCGCCGCCATCCTCGAGGCCGATCCTAGCCGCTTCCGGCTGATCTTCCGGGCGTGGACGGTGGCCGCCCTCATCTCGGCGGTCCTCGGCATCGCCGGCTATTTCCGGCTGTTTCCCGGCGCGGACGTCTTCTCGCGCTTCGGCCGCGCGACGGGCACCTTCGCCGATCCCAACGTCTTCGGGCCGTTCCTCGCCCTGCCGGCGATCTACATGCTCCATCGCCTGCTCACCGCCGCGCCGCGTCGCATCCCGTTCTATGCCGCGCTGCTCGTCGTGCTGGCCGGCGGCATCTTCGTCTCCTTCTCGCGCGGGGCGTGGGGCCTGTTCCTGACGGCGGCGGTGCTGCTCGTCGGCACGCTGTTCCTGCAATCGACGAGCGGCCTCTTCCGCCTGCGGGTGGCGCTGATGAGCGCCTTTACCGTCGTGCTGGCGCTTGCGGGCATCCTGGTCGCGCTTCAGGTGCCGGGGACGGCCGAGTTCCTCGCCGAGCGCGCCCGGCTCGTCCAGCACTACGACGCCGGCGAGGGCGGCCGCTTCGCGCGCTTCTGGATCGGCTTCGCGATGGCCATGGAGAACCCGCTCGGCATCGGCCCGCTGAACTTCGGCAGGAAGCTGGGCGAGGACACGCACAACATCTGGCTCAAGGCGCTGATGGACTATGGCTGGCTCGGCTTCGCCGCCTTCGTGGCGCTGGTCGCCTGGACCGTCGCCGGCGGCTTCCGCATCCTGCTGCGTGATCGCCCGTGGCAGCCCTATCTTTTGTGCGCCTATGTCGTCTTTCTCGGCCACCTGCTGCTCGGCACCGTCATCGACATGGACCACTGGCGCCACTTCTACGTGCTGATCGGCCTGATCTGGGGCGCGATGGCGCTCGAGGCGCGCCACCAGAACCGGCTGCGGCAAGCCATGCCGGTCCTGCACGCCGCCGCCTGACGGCCGGCGAAGCCGATCACTGCCGGCAGGCCATGGCGAGATTGCCGCTTCCGCTCGACATGCGATAAGCCATGTTGCCAGGACCGTAATAGGTCAGCGCCATCGTGAACGGGCCGTTGTAGCCCTGGCGCTGCTCCTGCCCCCGCACGAGGACGCCGGATTGCGAGCCCTGCCAGTTTCCGCGCGCGTGGAACGGCATGTTGAAGCCGTTGGTCTGGGCATAATATTGCCCCTGCGCCTCGAAGCTGCCGTTGCCGTAGAGCGCCAGCACGAAGCTGTACATCCAGTTCTCGAAGGCGTTGTTGGTGACGGTCTGGTTCGCCATCTCGCAACGCCACTGCCCGACATAGTTTTGCGCGGCAGCCGACGGGATCGCCGCGCCGGACGCCAGCACGATGCATGCAAGTCTCGCGATGAAAGACATGGTCCCAAGCCTCCTGCCCGTCCTACAGAAGGACGCACGCCGCTCCCGCGCTGTCAAGCCGTCCTGACGCAACGGCAGGCGGGACGACGGAGCGCCGAATTCGGGCTCCTTTCGCCTCGCCCGCGCCGTCTCTTCCCGGGACTGCGCCCGCACATGCGCCTTCGCCCGGGCGGCACCGATTTAGCCCTTGCACGGCACACCGGGACCCTATAAGGCTTCCCGCGGTTCGGAGCGTAGCGCAGCCCGGTAGCGCACTTGACTGGGGGTCAAGGGGTCGTGGGTTCGAATCCCGCCGCTCCGACCATTCGATCTCTCGAGAAGCAGATTCCCTCCCATGCTGGCCGAAACGGCCGCATGGGGA
>JACZJD010000629.1 GCA_014860725.1 Aquamicrobium sp. | reverse complement strand
TCGTGCCGGTGCTGGCGCCGCAGGGCGCGACACGCACCATGCGGCGGCGCATGCCGGCGGGCGGCTGACGCCTACGCCACCGCGGCTTCCGGCGGCTTGCCGACCTCCGCCAGATCGTAGGGCGTGGTCTGGTAGACCTGGTTGATCCAGTTGCCGAACAGGAGATGCGCGTGCGAGCGCCAGCGGTTGAGCGGCTGGCGCGAGGGGTCGTCGTCGGGGAAGTAGCCGTGCGGCACCTCGATCGGCGTGCCGGCGGCCACGTCGCGGTCGTACTCCTCCTTGAGCGACATGGAATCGTACTCGATGTGGTTGAACATGTAGAGCCGGTTGCCGGTCGCCTCGGCAAGGAGGCACGGGCCGGTCTCGTCGGATTCCATGAGCAGGTCGAGCCCCGGCGGCACGTCGGCGCCGCGGATTTCCGTCCAGCGCGACACCGGAACGATGAAATCGTCCGAGAAGCCGGCGAGATAGGGCGAGGCCGGCGCGTTGTTGCGGTGGCGGTAGACGCCGAACGCCTTTTTGTCGAGCGTGTATTTCGGGACGCGGTGGAAGTGCCACGCCGCCGCCATCGCCCCCCAGCAGATGAAGAAGGAGGAGTGGACGTTGGTCGCCGTCCAGTCGAGGATGCGCCTGAGGTCGTTCCAGTAGGTGACGTCCTCGAAGGGCAGCAGCTCGACCGGCGCGCCGGTGATGATGAAGCCGTCGAATTTGCGGCTCTGCACCTCCTCCCACGTCCGGTAGAAGGCGATCAGATGGTCCTCGGAGGTGTTCCGGGCCTTGTGGTTGCCGATGCGCACCAGCGTCAGCTCGACCTGGAGCGGCGTCGCGCCGATCAGCCGCGCGATCTGCGTCTCGGTGCGGACCTTGTTCGGCATGAGGTTCAGGAGCCCGATCTGCAGCGGACGGATGTCCTGACGCAGCGCCGTGCGCTCGTCCATTACCGACACGCCCTCGCGCACGAGGACTTCGCGGGCGGGAAGCTGGTCCGGAATCTTGATCGGCATCTCTCGAACTCCAAAACAAAAGACCGGCGGCGAGATCGCGGCCGGTCCATGCGGACTTCGATGTCAGCGGCCACTTTAGCGACTTGTTTTACGTGGCTGCAAGCCGACCGGCCAAATCACCACGGGTACGGGCCGTATTTAGGCGCCTGCGCCCTTTGCGTCAACGCCAAAGCTTGCTAGAGCAGGCCGCCCTTCAAGCAGGACCACAGAAGATGAGCACCGAGCTTCGCCCGCAGCCGCGTCCCGGCGTCATGGACATCGCCGCCTACGTGCCGGGCAAGAGCCATGCGCCCGCCGGCGTCGCCAGGGTGCACAAGCTGTCCTCGAACGAGAATCCGCTCGGCCCGTCGCCCAGGGCCGTCGAGGCGGCGAAGGCGGTCGCCGACAAGCTCGCGCTCTATCCCGACGGGCCGGCAACGCGCCTGCGCGAGGCCATCGCCGCCGTGCACGGGCTGAATCCCGCCAACATCATGGCCTTCAACGGCTCCGACGAGGCCATCGCGCTGATCGCCCGCACCTATGTCGGCGAGGGCGACGAGGGCATCTATTGCGAGCACGGCTTCCTCGCCTATCCGATCTACATCCGCGCCGTCGGCGCGACGCCGGTGATCGCCAGGGAGAAGGACGAGCGCGCCGACGTCGACGCCATCCTCGCCGCGGTGACGGACAGGACGCGCATCGTCTTCCTCGCCAACCCCAACAACCCGACCGGCACCTACCTGCCGTTCGGGGAGGTGCGGCGCCTCCATGCCGGCCTGCCGAAGAACGTGCTCCTCGTTATCGACGCGGCCTATGCCGAGTTCGTGCGCCGCAATGACTACGAGGCCGGCGTCGAGCTGGTGGCCGGAGCCGACAACGTCGTCATGACCCGCACCTTCTCCAAGGTCTACGGGCTCGGCGGCGCGCGCATCGGCTGGATCTACGCGCCGTCGCACATCGTCGACGCGCTGGAGCGGGTGCGCGACCCGTTCAACGTCAACGCCATGGCCATCGAGGCCGGCATCGCCGCCATGCTCGACCGCGAGCATGTCGAGCGCTCCGTCGCCCACAACGAGGAATGGCTGCGCTGGACCGCGGCGGAGCTGGAAAAGCTCGGCCTGCGCGTCACGCCGAGCGTCGGCAACTTCATCCTGATCCATTTCCCCGAGGACGGCAGGCATTCCGCGGCCGCGGCCGACGAATGGCTCGCCGCGCGCGGCTATCTTCTGCGCCGCGTCGCCGGCTACGGCTTCCCGAACGCGCTGCGCATGACGATCGGCACCGAGGAGGCCAATCGCGGCGTGGTCTCCACCCTCTCCGAATTCCTGAAAGCCTGACGCGATGCCACACAAGATGTTCGACCGGATCGCCCTGATCGGCATCGGCCTGATCGGCTCGTCGCTGGCGCGCGTCATCCGCCGCGAGGGGCTGGCCGGCGAGATCGTCGTTTCCACCCGCAGCCGCGAGACGCTGGCCCGCGCCGAGGCGCTGGGGTTGGGCGACCGCTATGCGGCCGACGCGGCCGAGGCCGTGCGCGACGCCGACCTCGTCGTCGTCTCCGTGCCCGTGGGCGCATCCGGGGCGGTGGCGAAGGAGATCGCGCCGGCGCTGAAGCCGGACGCCATCGTCACCGACGTCGGCTCGACCAAGGCGTCGGTGATCGCGCAGATGCAGCCGCACATGCCGCCGCATGTCCACTTCATCCCCGGCCATCCGCTCGCCGGCACGGAGAAGTCGGGCCCCGACGCCGGCTTCGCCGAGCTGTTCACCAACCGCTGGTGCATCCTGACGCCGCTCGACGGCACCGACCCCGCGGCGCTCGAAAAGCTCGCCGCCTTCTGGCGCGCCTGCGGCTCCAACATCGACACCATGGACCCGCAGCACCACGACATGGTGCTGGCCATGGTGTCGCACCTGCCGCACATCATCGCCTACAACATCGTCGGCACGGCCGACGACCTCCAGACCGTGACCAAGTCCGAGGTCATCAAATATTCGGCCTCGGGCTTCCGCGACTTCACCCGCCTCGCCGCCTCCGACCCGACCATGTGGCGCGACGTGTGCCTGCACAACAAGGACGCGATCCTCGAGATGCTGGCGCGGTTCTCGGAGGACCTGTCGGCCCTGCAGCGGGCGATCCGCTGGGGCGACGGCGACAAGCTGTTCGACCTGTTCAGCCGCACCCGCGCCGTCCGCCGTTCGATCATCGAGGCCGGCCAGGAGACCGACGCGCCCGACTTCGGCCGCATCGCGGCGGCGCAGCCGCCGGAAAAGAAGTAGGCGACGTTACAGCGGCGGGATGGTGCCGAGCGGCATGAAGCCGAGGCTCGCCTCGCCCTTGACGATGCGCAGCGACAGGCCGGCATTGCCGTCCATCGCCGCGATGGCGGAGGCCGACAGCTCGATCTCGCGGCGCGCATGCGGGGCGAGGTCGCCGAGGATCTTCGCCAGCGCCAGCGGCTCGCGCACCGTCACCTGAAGCTCGGCGTCGACCAGCCCGTCCTCGTCCACCGAGACCGGGCCGGACAGGGTGACGCCCGCGCCGCCCGGAGCCGAGACGGTGAGGTTGCGCAGCGTGCCGGAGCGGCCGCGCAGGCTGCCGTCGAGCCCGCCCGGCAGCGCGCCGTCCGCCAGCGAGAGATCGACCAGCCCGGAGAGCGGCGGCAGCGACACGGTGCCGACGACGCCCTCGTCGAGGTTGAGGCCAGCGAAGCGGACGGCAAGGTCGAGGTCGTCGCCGGCCGGGCGCAGATGCGCCTCGGCGCTGTCGGCGCGCAGCAGCGCCGGCAGCGC
>JACZJD010000628.1 GCA_014860725.1 Aquamicrobium sp. | reverse complement strand
CGTCGAGGTTGAGGCCGGAGAAACGCAAGGCGACGTCGAGATCGTCGCCCGCCGGGCGCAGATGCGCCTCGGCGCTGCTGCGCGCCGACAGCGCCGGCAGGGCCTCGCCGGGCTCGTCGATGCGCACCGACACGCCGCTGCCCTCGACGGACAGGCGCTCGGGAAGCGGCTCGGCCAGCCGCACGCTCGCCCGCAGGCTCCGCCAGTCCAGCGCCAGCGCGTTGATGCCGGGGGCGGCGAGCCGCGCCGGGCTGTCGAGCTCCCCGACGATGCGCCACGGCTGGTAGACCTGCGCGGCGGTGCGGAAGGCGCGCGCCTGGAAGCCGATGCCCTCGCGGGCGTTCTCGAACATCACCGAGCGGCAGAACAGGCCGATGCGGAAGGGATAGCCGCGCGCCTCCGGCTCCTCGCAGCTCGCGCGCCTGCCCTGGCCGTTGAGCGAGGCGACGGCGGCCTGCGCCTCCTGCACGAGAATGCGCGCCGCATAGAACCAGCCGGCCGTGTAGGCGCCGGCGGCAACCACGATGGCGACCGCAAGCCAGAGGAAGCGCCTGCCGTAATTCGTCCGTGATTGGCTGCTTGACGTCATGGCGCCGGCCTCGATACCCCTGATGTGCCGGGAAAATCCGGCAAAACGAATCTGGTTCGGCGATATGGGCGATTTTTGGGTGTTTGGCTATGGCTCGCTGATGTGGCGGCCGGGTTTCGCGCATGTCGAGACCAGCCGCGCGCGGCTGGCCGGCTACCGCCGCTCGCTGTGCATCCGCTCCCACGTCCATCGCGGCACGCCCGAGCGGCCGGGCCTCGTGCTCGGCCTCGAGCCCGGCGGCTCCTGCCTTGGCATGGCGTTCCGCGTGCCGGGCGACCTGACCGACGAGGTGATGGCCTATCTGCGCGAGCGCGAGATGATCACCCGGGTCTATCGCGAGAAGCGCCTGCCGGTGCGGCTCGACGGCGGCGCGACCGTCGAGGCCGTGACCTATGTCGTCGACCGCAGCCACACCCAATATGCCGGCGGCATCGGCCTCGACGACATGGTGCGCACCATATCGGGCGCGACCGGCCATTCCGGCCCCAACGAGGAATACGTCCTCAACACGCTGCAGCACCTGCACGCGCTCGGCATCCGCGACCGCTGGCTGGAGGGCGTGGCGGCGCGCCTTACCGCGCTGTCGTCGCAGGCGGCTCCATACCCAGCGCCCTGAGCCGCGCCGCGGCCACGGGCGGGAACGGCGGCGGGTTCTGCGACCGCGCCGCCTCGATCAGGAGTTCGTCGCAGGCCGTCTCGGTCTCGCGGATCAGCCGTTCCATGAACGCCTCCTTGTCCAGCCCCGGCTCGATCGGCGGCAGGAAGCGGGCGTGGATCGTGCCCGGATAGCGCAGGAACCGGCGCCGCGGCCAGTAGAGCCCGGCGACGTGGGCGACCGGCACCACCGGCACGCCGAGCGTGGCGTAGATCTCGGCGATGCCCCATTTGTAGGCGGGCTCCGCGCCGGCCGGCCGGCGCGTGCCTTCGGGATAGATGATGAGCTGGCGGTTCTCGGCCATGCGCAGCTGCGCCACCTCCAGCGCCTGCTTCAGCGCCTTGGAGCGGCTGCCGCGGTTGATGGGGATCATCTTCACCTTGGCCAGATACCAGCCGAAGACGGGAATCCACGTCAGCTCGCGCTTGAGGATGTAGACCGGGTCGGAAAGGTAGGGGAAGAAGGCGATGGTGTCCCAGAACGACTGGTGCTTGGGCGCGAGGATGAACGAGCCCTGCGGCAGGTTCTCCACGCCCTCGATGCGGCTCTTCGTGCCGGCGATCCACTCCATCAGCTTCATGCTGGAGCGCGACCAGAAGCGCGGCACGAACCACGCCTTTCTGCGCGGCGCGAGGAAATAGAACGGCGACCAGAAGATCATCTGGACGATCAGGCTGAGATAGAAGGCGACGTTGAACGCCAGCGAGCGGACGGCGAGCATGAAGGCGGACCCGGAAGATGTCGTGCGCCTGCTGGTTACACCAGCCGCATCGAAAGGGAAACGTCCCTCACTGCGCGCGGCGCGCATCTTCCCGCGGCGGCGTCACCGCGCCGCATCGGCATGGGCGCTGCCGGCCTCGGCCGTCGCCTGCCGCGCATGCATCTCGGGCAGCAGCCCGCGCGCCACGGCGGCGAGGTACTTGGCGTATTCGGTGAAGAGCACGCGCAGCGCCGCGCGGTTGCCCACCCATTCGCCGCTGTCGAGCCGCGTGTTGACCACCGGATAGGGCTGCAGCTCCGCGTCGCCGATCAGCCGCTTCAGCTCCAGCAGGCTGCGCGGCATGTGGTAGTTGTTGGTGACGACGATGACGCGGTCGTAGGCGTGGCTCGTCACCCACTTCGCGCTCTCCTCGGCATTGCCGATGGTGTCGAGCGCGGCGTGGTCGATGTCGACGCAGCAGGAGAACAGCCAGGCGTCGCCGCCGGTGGCGCGCTGGAGGTCGGAAAGGCCGGCCGCGGGATGGACGCCGCTGATGAGGAGCCGCCGGCCCTTGCCCGACTTCAGGAGGTCCACGGCGGCGTCGAGCCGCTTCTCGCCGCCCGTCAGCACGATGATGGCGTCGGCCTGGGGCAGCTCGGCGGGGGTGGTCAGCCGCGCGACATGGCTGGCGAAGGCGGCGAAGCCGCCGAGGAAGGCGAGCCCGCCGCCGAACAGCACGGCGAGCACGATGCCGACGAGCCGCAACCCCTTCGGGCGCGGCCTCGTTTCAGTGGCTGCGTGCGTCGGTTCTCGCCCCTTCATGACAGCCATCGTTAACGGCGAATTGCGGCGAAGGATAGCCGCCTTCGGCGCCGGGATGAACCGTCATGACGCCGCAGCCCGCACGTCATCCGTCGCGGCGCGTGGTGTCGATGTCGCCGAGATAGGAGACGACGGTGAGATGCGAGGTCGCGGCCGTCAGCGCGCCGACGACGAGCACGATCAGCGCGACGCCGGCATAGCCCGACGAGCCGATGGCGAAGTTGCCGAAGAGCGCGGTCGCCTGGTCGGCCTCGGGCGTCGCCATGTTGCGCGACGACCACCACGAGAAGGCGATGAAGACGGCCATCGCCGCAGCCCCACCGGCGGCCGCGCCCTTCATGCCGGTCAGCAGGAAGTGGCGGCGGAACTCGCCGGCGATGAAGCCGGCCTCCGCGCCGACGAAGTGCAGCACCTCGATGATGTGGCCGTTGCCGGCCATGGCCCCGCGCGTGGCGAAGACGATGGCGAGCACGGTCGCCGCCAGCATCAGCGCCAGCACCGAGACGCCGATGGTGACGGTGGTGTTGGCCATGGC
>JACZJD010000627.1 GCA_014860725.1 Aquamicrobium sp. | reverse complement strand
GTGACGGTGGCCCGGCCCGCGGCAAGGTCGACGGCCGCGTGCCTGACGCCGGGCTGGGCGGCGAGCAGCCGCTCCACCGAGGCCTTGCAGCCGCCGCAGGTCATGCCTTCGATTTTCAGTATGATGTCCATGTGCCGGATTCCCTCTCTTCGATCGGGCGTCAGATAGGGGTTCCAGTCACTGGAAGGTCAAGGGTGCGCGTCCGGCAAAAAGCCGCACCCCCTGCCGGCCGCTCGAGCATTTCCGCTTTTCCGCCGAAACGCCCTGTCCTCGTATCGTTGCGCAGCTCCGGCCGAAAAGTGTCCCACGCTTTTTCCCGAATCGCTCTAGGCGGTCGCCAGCGCCGGCGCTCCGAACATTTCGTCGAGGGTGAGCAGGATGCGGTGCACGTTGGGCGACGAGCAGGAATAGAAGATCATCTGCCGCTCGCGCCGCGTCTCGACCAGCCCCATACTGCGGAGCTTGGCCAGATGCTGCGACAGGGCCGATTGGCTCAGATCCACCTTCTCGGCGATCTCGCCTACGGAGAGTTCACCGTAGAGGAGGTGGCACATGATCGCCAGGCGTTTCCCATTGCCGATCGCTGACAGAAATTCCGCCACCATGTCGGCATTGTCGACAAGCTGCTTAGAAACCATTTCATCCCCATAGCCGCATCTTTCATCAAGCGTACGGGGGTACAAACGCCTGATGGACCTCGCAGGTTGCATTCGGGCCGCTTCCCGGCCTGCATGCAACCTAACGTAGTCCAAACTTCCCTAATCACAAGAGTTTCAAGGGAAATTTTGGCATTGGGGATATCCGGGGTCAGTCTGGACCAATCGTTGCCTTCGCCTGGCGTGCCTCGATGGCCATGGCGACCAGGGTTTTGTGCATATCCGGCGCGTCGGCCAGCGGTTCCCTGAAGAAGATGCGCAGCACCTTGTCGCCCGCGGCAAGGTCGAATCCGTCGGCGTCGATGCCGGTCATGACCCAGCCTTCGCCGCCCTTGGCCTTGCCGAACACGGCGGCATAGTTGGCGACGGCGTCGGCGTGGTCCTCGTTCATGTGCTCGATGGCGCTGCGCTCGGCCGCCGCGATGGCGTCGAGCCTGTCGCCGGCGGTCAGCAGGTTTTCCCGGGTCAGGGCGTAGGCCTTGCCGAAGCCGCCGTTGAGGCTCGCGCCCTGCGGCTCGAGGCGGTAGAAGGCGAAATCGCCGAGCCCGGCATAGAGCTTCGCCTTCGGGTTGTGCGACAGGAAGCGCCATTCGATGCGGGCATGGCGGGGGTCGTCCCTGGCGATCTTCTCGGCGACGCAGGCGATGGTGATGCGGGCATGCGCCATGGCGTCGCCCTTGCCGGGATCGCCCAGCAGCAGCGAGCAGCGCGGGTCGGCGGCGATGCCGCCGGTGTGGGCGGCGAGCGCGGAGACGAGGATGATCGGCGCTCCGTCGTGATCGCTCGCCACCGCGACGCGGCTGGCGAGCGGCGCGCCGGTCGCCGGATCGATGACGGCGATGGCGCCGTGGCGCGCGGTGCGAATCAGCGTGCGGGCGAGCCGGATCGCCTGGTCGTCGGTCTCGCGCAGAACGTCCTTGGTCTTCTCCGCCATCCGGCCGGCTCCATCCGATAAGTTGACCCGAAGGGTCTGCTTATTGGCCGACAATCCCGTCCTTGGCAAGACGCTCCGCCTCGCCGGCGTCGATGCCGAAGCCGGCGAGCGTCGCCCGGGCGTCGCGCTCGGCCTGTCCGGCGAGCCGTCCCTGCGTGCGCGAGAAGCGCGGCGCGGGCGAGGGGCGCAGCATTCCCC
>JACZJD010000092.1 GCA_014860725.1 Aquamicrobium sp. | reverse complement strand
CGGGCGATGCACACGCGCTGCTTCATGCCGCCGCTCAGCTGATGCGGATAGTGCCGCATCACCTGCGGCGCGTTGCGCAGGCGCACCGTCTCCAGAAGCCCCAGCGCCTGCGTCCGCGCGGCCTCCCTCGACATGCCGCGGCAGGCGACGAGCACGTCCACGATCTGGTCGCCGATGCGAAGCGAGGGGTTGAGCGCGGCGTGGGGGTCCTGGGGCACGATGGAGATCGTCGTCCCCCACAGGCCTTCGAGCGCGCGCCTGTCGAAGGCGGAGATGTCCTTCCCGTCATGGAGGACGCTGCCGGCCGCGACGATCGCCGATTTCGGCAGCGCGCCCATGCAGGCCAGCGCCACCGTGCTCTTGCCCGCGCCCGACTCGCCGAGCAGCCCGAACGAGCCGCCTTCCCGGAGCGCGAAGCTGACGTTGCGCACCGCGTTGCGCCGCACGCCCTGGGCGACGAAATCGACGCTCAGGTCGCGCACCTCGAGAAGCGGCGGCGTGTGATCCTGCGCCATCACAGCTCTCCCACCCAGACGCGGCGGAACAGGTCGCTCAGCACGTTGACCGCGATGACGATGGAGGCAATCGACAGGGCCGGGAACAGCACGATCCACGGCGCGAAGTCGATGACGTCGCGGCCCTCGTTGACCATCAGGCCCCAGTCGGCCTCCGGCGGCTGCACGCCGAGGCCGAGGAAGCCGAGCGAGGCGGTGAGGAACAGCGCGTAGGCGAAGCGCACGCCGGTCTCGACGGCCAGCGGCCCGAGCAGGTTGGGCGCCACCTCGACGAACATGATGCCATACCAGCGGTCGCCGCGGGCGCGCGCGAGGTCGATGAACTCGCGGCCCATGATCTCGCGGGCGATGCTGCGCACGACGCGCGCCACGCGCGGCGCGAAGACGACGCCGATCACCAGCACGACGTTGAGGTAGCTCGGGCCGAGCACGCCGACGACGAGGAGCGCGAGCAGAAGGCTCGGGAAGGACATGAGGATGTCCATGAAGCGCATGATCGCCTCGTCGTAGCGGCCGCCGAGCATGGTCGAGGCGAGCCCGATCAGCAGGCCGCAGGCGACGGCGAGCATGGTGCCGGTCATCGAAAGCTGGATCACCGACTGCGAGCCGACCATGATGCGGCTCAGCATGTCGCGGCCGTACTTGTCGGTGCCGAGAAGGTATTCGGCGCCGGGCGCCTGCAGCCGGGCGGCGAAGTTCATCTCGTAGGGATCGTGCGGCGTCCAGACATACTGCACGAGGAAGATGCAGAACCAGAACAGGACGATCAGGCCGCTGACGGCGCCCGGCCCCGTCGTGACGACGCGGCGGAAGGCGCTCGGCTGCGATGCGGTGTCGGCAAGAAGGGACATCGAGGCTCCGTCAGTCGAGGCGCAGCTGCGGCGTGAGGAGGATCGTCAGCACGTCGGCGACGAAGTTGAGCAGCATGTAGGCGGCGACCGAGCACAGGGCGGCTGCCTGGATGAGCGGCACGTCGCGCTGCACCACCGCCTGCAGCAGCAGCGTGCCGAGGCCGGGGAAGGCGAAGATGGTCTCGACCACGACCAGGCCGCCGATCAGCCAGCCGGTGTTCATGGCGATGATGGCGATCGACGGCGCGAGTGCGTTGCGGATGATGTATTTGCGCAGCACGGTGCCGCGCGACACGCCGGACAGCCGGGCGATGCGGACATATTCGGAGTTCGCGACCTCGATGACGCCGGCCCTCACCATCCGCAGCACGTAGCCCATGGTGATGAGCGACAGCGTGAGCGCCGGCAGGATGAACGCCTTCCATTGCGACGCGAGGCTCATCTGCAGGTCGAGGCCGCTCATCGACGGCAACAGGCCCAGCGCCTTGCTGAAGATCATGATCAGGAACACCGCCGAGGCGAACTCGGGCAGCGAGATCCAGATCATGCTGAAGAAGGAGACGATACGGTCGACGGGCGAGCCGGGGTTGAGGCCGCAATACGTGCCGCCGACCAGCGCGACCGGGACCACGAAGGCCGTGGCCAGCGCCGCCAGCGCCAGCGAGTTGCCGAGCCGGTCGGTGAGAAGATAGGCCACCGAGAAGCCGGGCGTGCCGAGCGATTGCCCGAAGTCGCCCTGCAGCACGCCGGCGAGCCACTGGAAATAGCGGACCGCCACGTTCTGGTCGAGGCCCATGCTCTGGCGCAGGGCGGCCAGCGCCTCGGGACTGGCGTCGGCCCCGAGGATCATCTGCGCGACGTCCCCGGGGATCACGTTCATGATCAGGAAGATCATCGCCGACGCGACGACCAGCGAAAGCACGATGGAAACCAGCCGTGTCGAAACGTATCTCAGCATCGGCCGCCTTCCACCGTCGCCTTTCCCCATCCGGTCGCCATTATGCGGTGCGGACCGCGTAGCGATAGTCGTTGATCCAGTTCTCCGTCAGCACGAAGCCGTCGACGGCGGCGCGGCTGACCGCGAGGCTGTCGTGGAAGAACGGAACGATCGCCGGCCCTTCCTCGGAAAGGATCTGCTGCAGCTCGCCGGCGAGTGCCCGGCGCTTCTCGAGATCGCCCTCCGCACTGGTCAGGTCGAGCAGCTCGTCGACGCGGGCGTTGCTGTAGCGGCCGGCGTTCCACGCCGCGCCCGTCTTGACCGAGACCGCGAGCAGGTCGAGCGCATCGCGATGCCCCCAGGATTCGCAGGTCACGGGCGCGTTCATGAAGTAGCGGGCGTAGTAGATGTCGGTGGTGACGGCGTTGACCTTGACGTCGATGCCGGCCTCCTTCGCCATCTGCTGGTACATCAGCACGGTTTCGAGCACCGGCGGCCGGTTGGATTCGCAGACGATCTCGACCGAAATGCCGTTCGGATGGCCCGCCTCGGCGAGAAGCCGCTTCGCTTCCTCGACGTCGCGCTGCTTGGTCTCCTGCGGGCTGTGCCAGGGGAAGCCCGACCAGACATAGTCGTCGTTGGCGACCACGCCGAGGCCGAAGGCCGCCTGTTCCAGCATCTTCTGGCGGTCCACGACGAGCTTCATCGCCTTGCGCACGCGCACGTCGTCGAAGGGCGGCTGGTCGCAGCGCATGGTGATCGGCGTCAGATAGGCGGACTTGACCTGATGGATCGTCAGATCCTCGCGGTCCTTGTAGCGCTCGAAGAAGTCGAACGGCAGCGAGCGCACGATGTCGGCCTGTCCGGCCTCGAGCGAGAGCATCTGGGTCTGGACGTCGGAGACGAAGCGGATCTCGATCCTGTCCGATTTCGGCAGGCCCTCGACGAAGTAGTCGGGGTTCTTGCTCAGCCGCATGTATTGGCTGGGCACATACTCGTCGACCTTGAAGGCGCCGGTGCCGGACGGGTTGCTGTCGCCGAGATTGTCGTAATCGTAGTCGTGGGCGATGATCGCGGCGTTCTTGTCGAGGAACTTCAGCAGGAAGTCGGGGTCCGGCCGCGACAGCGCCACCTCCACGGTGTGGTCGTCGACCGCCGTCACCGATTCGATATGCGCGAAGATGTTCGCGAGCGGCGAGCCAATCTCCTTGCGCCCGTGGCGCTCGATCGAGAACACCACGTCCTTCGCCGTCAGCTCCGTGCCGTGGTGGAACGTCACGCCCTTGCGGACGACGATGGTCCACGACTTGTAGTCGCCGGAATGCGAGGAGGATTCGGCGAGCGAGTGGACGAAGGTCTGCTCGTTGCCCTCGAGCCGGAAGAGCCAGTCGTAGATCATGCTGGCGACGTTGGCGCTGCCGCCGGCGCGGAGCTGGCCGGGGACGAGCCGTGCCTCGGGCGCGAGCAGGACGCGAAGCGTCCCGGCCGCGTCCTGCGCCAGGGCAGGGGCCGACAGGACGCCCGCGACGCCGGCGGCGACGAACGGAACGGCGACCGTGCCGCCCAGGAAGGCGCGGCGGGAAAGTCGCGGCGTGGCTGGGGTCCGGAAATTGCGGGTCATGATGCCTCCTCTTGGGTGCGCGGCTGCGCGTTCGACGTGACAATGGTTCCCCGTCACGCCGCGGCGAACTGACGTCGCCTTGGGCGTGGTGCGGATCGGTGCAGGCTCCATCCCTGCCGTGGTATGGCGTGGACATCGGTCTGGCGGCCTTGATCGCGGCCGCCATTTGTTTCACTATAGGAATTCATATTCTCATCGGAATATTCATATGTCAACAGCGAAGCCCGGGACTTTCCCCATCGATGCGCCGGCCGCCGGAGAGGACGGCGACGTCGTCATCCTGACGCGCCGCCACGCTCGCGCCGCGACCCCGCCCGCCGCAGCGCCCGAGACGCGGCCGCTCGGCAAGAGAATCAAGCAGTTGCGGATGAAGGCCGGCCTCAAGATGACCGATCTCGCCCAGGCGACGGGGCTTGCGCAGTCCACCATCTCGAAGGTCGAGAGCGGGGCGATGTCGCCCACCTACGACGTGCTGCAGAAGCTCGCGATCGGGCTCGGCATCGACGTCGCCCGGCTGTTCGACGATCCGCCGCCGCGTCCCGCCCACGGCCTGCGCTCGGTGACGAAGCGCGGAAGCGGCAAGAGGCACGTCACCCCGGTCTATGCCCACGAAGTGCTGTGCTCGGACATCCACGGCAAGCGGATGGCGCCGTTCATCACCAAGATCCTGGCGCACTCCCTGAAGGAGTTCCCCCACCTCATCTCCCACGAAGGCGAGGAATTCTTCTACGTGCTCGACGGTGAGGTGGTGATCTATACCGACCTCTACGAGCCCCTGAAGCTGACCGCCGGGGACAGCATGTATTTCGACACCTCGATGGGCCACGCCACCGTGTCGAGCGGCGACAGGGACGCAACGGTGCTGTGGGTGCACTGCATGTGACGACGCGGGCGCAGGCCCGGATCACGTGCGGGGGAAATCGCGAACGGGATGCCGCTGCGCGGCTGGCCCATCCATCGAAAACGAAAAGGCGCGGCCGCGGCCGCCGTCACCCTTCCAGGGAAGCGAGGAACTGCGTCAAATCGAATCCCTCTCCCAGCGCGACCGACTTCCGGACGATGAGATCGCCCTCGATGTAGGACTGCTCGCCGGCGCTGTGGGGATCCCGCATGCGCAGATCGAGAATGTCGAGTGCCCGCTGCACCATCGCGCCGACGGGCTGGGCGATGGTGGTCAGGGCATAGGGAGGCCTCGCCGCATCCCGGATATTGTCGAAGCCGGTCACGGAGACGTCGCCGGGGACGTCGAAGCCCAGTTGCCGGACGGCGTCCACGACCCCCATGGCCGTGATGTCGTTGACGGCGAAGATTGCGTCGGGCCTTACGGGGGCGGTCATGAGCTCGGTCGCCGCCACGAATCCGCGCTCGTATGACGAGGGGCCTTTCTTGTGGTCCAGCGCACCGAGGCCGGCTTCGGCCAGCGCGGCCAGCGCCCCGCCGATACGGTCCTCGCTGGTCGAGGCGTTCGGCGTTCCCGCGATGACGGCGATCCTGCGGTGGCCGGTGGCGACCAGCAGCCGCACCAGCAGCCGCGATCCGTCGAAATTGTTGCAGGACACGGCGCTGCCGTGCAGCCGCGGCACGCGATTGATCATCACCAGCGGCACCGAATGCTTGTGGCAGATCTCGGCGGCGCGCGAGCTCAGGGTCGCCGAGCTGATGATGCAGCCGTCCATCTGATAGCTCAGCAGCGCCTCGATCGTGGCTTCCGAAGGTGCCTCGGCTCCCATGTGCAGCATCATCAGCCGCTGGCCGCGCTCCGACGTCTTGCGGACCATTTCCGTCAGCAATTCCGAAAAGAACGGATTCGAGAAATCGCCGGTCACGAGGCCGATCAGCCCGCTGCGCCGGGTTGCAAGGCTGCGGGCGTTGGCGTTCGGGAAGTAGCCCAGGTCCTCGGCCGCCGCGACAATCGCATTGCGCCGCCGGTCCGAGATACGGGTGTCGCCCTTGAGCGCGCGGGAGACCGTCGACGGCGAGACGCCCACCACTTTCGAGATCGTCTCGATCGTCGCCCGGCCCGGCCGGTCGGCCAGTCCCTCAGCGCTTCTGCGAGCCGCCGGTATGTTGGTCTTCATATTGCTCAAGGTGCCCCGACAAGGACCGGCCCGCTGGTGAGTCGGCCATCCTTTCAATGCAAACGCCGTCTCGGAAAGCCGATGTTTGCCACGTTCTTCCTGGCGCTTCAATCATATAATTCCTGTATTCTAGAGAATTTTTCCGCATAGAGATTCTGCGCAAACGTTTGCATAAAATCGTTGACTCATCGTTCCGCGCTTGTTAGCTCAACAACCGAAGGGTCAGAGAGGAGACCCGGATCAAGGGAGGAAAAGCCTATGCAACGTAGAAGCTTCATTCAGGGCTGCGCCGCCGCACTGATCGCCACGTGTGTCGCGGGTCCTGCTTTTTCGCAGGGCCTCGTGAAGTTGCGCGTCGGCGGTACGCCCAACTACGGCCCGATCGTGCCCGTCCATGCGGCCGAAAAGCTCGGCCTGTTCGAGAAGCTGGGACTGGACGTCGAGTTCACGGGCTATCAGGGAGGCGCTGCCGCCATGGAGGCGCTCGCCGCCCGTGAGGTCGACATCGTCTGCTTCTTTCCGCCGGGGCTGGCGCTTGCGAAAAGCCGCGGCGTCGAGGCCGTCATCGTGGGTGCCGGCACGCTGACGCCGCGCGGCTGGATGCTCATGACGGCCAAGGGTTCGGACATCACCGAGATCGGCGATCTGGCGGGCAAGTCGGTCGGCATCACGTCGAGCGGATCGACCACCGACTTCTTCGCCCTGTGGGCCGCGGACCAGGCCGGCGGCGAGGTGACGCGCGTGCCCGTCGGCGGCGGCGGCCTGATCACCAACCTGCTCGCCGGCAATGTCGATGCGATCGTGGCCTATCCGCCGGTTTCCTATCAGATGCTCGAATCCGGCGACGGCGCCGTGCTCGTCGATCTCGGCGAGGCGATGGAGCCGAACCTGCCCGACGTCTGGATCGCCTCGCAATCGATCGTCGACGCGCAGCCGGATGTGGTGAAGGCGTATCTGGTCGGCGTCTACAGCGCGGCGGTCTACATGCAGGCAAACCCGGAATGGGCCATCGAGTTCCTGATGGAGGTCAACGGCTTCGAGCGGGCGATCGCCGAGCGCGAATACGAGAACACCATCAAGGGGCTGTCGCCCGACGGGGCCATCAAGGCCGAATGGGTCGAAGCCTCCCTGCAACTCGCCAAGCTGGCCGGCCTCGAGGGGCTGCCTGAAGCCGAGACGCTCTTCGTCGACACGTTCGTTCCGGTCGAGACCGTCGCTCCCTGAGCGACGGCCCGGGATCACTCCATGAGCAAGCTGCACCCTGTAGCCATTCAGCTGGCTATCGTGGCGGCCCTGGTGGCGGTTTGGGAGGCTGCGTCCGTAACGGGCGCAGTCGACCCGCGCCTGCTGCCGTCGCCCGGCATAGTCTTCCGCAGGATGGTCGAATTGCTGGCCAATCCCGCCATCCTCCAGGATCTGGGCATCACCCTGGCGGCCATAGCGCTGGCCTTCGTCATCGTCGCCCCGATCGGCATCGGCATCGGGCTTCTGCTTGCCGAGAGCGCCTATTTCAGCAAGGCCTTCAGCGGGGTCTTCCACTTCCTGGCGGGCGTGCCGAAATCGGTGTTCCTGCCGCTGTTCATCCTGCTGTTCGGAATCAGCTTCTCCCAGAAGGTCGCCTTCGGGGTCTTTCAGGCGATCTTCGTCCTGGTGATCAGCACGACGGCCGCCGTATCCAGCGTCCAGCCCGAGCTGGTACGCCTCGCCAAAGTGAACGGCGCTTCCCGCTCGGTCATCTACCGCGAGATCTACTGGCCCTCCATGTTGCCCCTCATCATCGAGGGCATGCGCCTGGGCATGATCTTCAACATCGCCGGTGTCCTCTTTGCCGAAATGTACGCCTCGCGTTCCGGGTTCGGCGCGGAGATCGCCAACTGGGGGCGCAACTTCGACATGCCGAGCCTTTATGCCGGCGTGCTGATCATCACGATCCTCAGCATCGTCGTGAACGAGAGCCTCCGGCTCTATGAACGAAAGGTTGGAAAATGGCGGACGTCATGACGACTCCGAAGCCGGGGAACGCCGGCCTGGAGACGGGAAAGCCCGACATCCGCGTCGACGCGGTCAGCCATATCTACCGCACCGCGGCCGGTGAGGTCCTTGCCGTCGACAACGTGTCCTTCGACGTCGAGCCCGGCAGGTTCGTCGGGCTGGTCGGGCCGAGCGGATGCGGCAAGTCCTCGCTCCTGATGATGCTGACGGGGCTGCAGCAGCCGACACAGGGCAAGATCGTCGTACGCGGCAGGGAACTGTCCAGCCCGCGCCCGACCGAGGTCGGCGTGGTGTTTCAGGAGGCCAGCCTCCTGCCGTGGAAAAGCGCGCTCGAGAACATCGAGTTTCCCCTGAAGCTGCGCGGCGTCGACAAGGCCGAGCGCCGTCGTCAGGCGACCGAGCTTCTGGATCTCGTCGGCCTCACCGGCTTCGGCGACCGCCTGCCGCACGAGCTGTCCGGCGGCATGCGCCACAGGGTCTCGATCGCCCGCGGCTTCTGCCAGAATCCCGAAATCCTCCTCATGGACGAGCCCTTCGCCGCGCTCGACGAGCAGACGCGGATGAGCATGGGCGACGAGCTGCTGAGGATATGGGAGACCCATCGCAAGACCGTCGTCTTCGTCACCCACAGCCTGACCGAAGCCGTCTATCTCTGCGACGAGGTTCTTGTGATGAGCGCGCGCCCCGGCCGCATCATCGACCGGGTCGAGATCGACCTGCCGCGGCCGCGCAACTACGACATGATGGCGACGGAGCACTTCGGCAAGCTCCGTGACCGCATCTGGCGCCAGATCCGGCAGCATTGAGAGGCGGCCATGTCACCACGCCAGTTGCAGCTGTCCGTCGGCCTTCTTTTCCTCCTCGCCTGGGAGATGGCGCCGCGGCTCGGGCTCGTTCCGCCGATCATCCTCGCCTCGCTCAGCGAAACGCTCGCCGTTCCATTCACGCAGTTCTCGACCTTCGGCCCGGCGCTCGTCGTCACCCTGTCCGAGATCGTCGGAGCGCTGGCGATCGCCTATGTCGGCGGCGGCGTCATCGGCATCATCGTCGGCAGCAGCCGGGTTCTGCGCGTCACCGCCCTGCCGCTGATCTCGTCGGTCTACGCCATCCCCTTCGTCGTCATCTATCCGATCCTTACGGCGTGGCTCGGCATCGGCACGGCGTCCAAGGTCTGGTTCGGCGGCATCTACGGCTTCTTCCCGATGGCGCTCGCCAGCGCCGCGGGGGTGCAGACCGTCGACAGCCGCTACGTCATGGCCGCGCGTGCCATGGGCGCCAGCCGCTTCCAGCTTCTGACCCAGATCTACGTTCCTGCCGCGCTGCCCTCGATAATATCCGGCCTGAGGCTCGGCGGCGCGCTGGTCACGATCGGCGTCGTCGTCGCCGAGATGATGGCTTCCACCAAGGGGGTCGGGTTCCTGATAACCCAGAACCGGACCATGTTCCGCACCCCGGAGGTCTATTTCGGCATCATCCTCGTCCTGGTTCTGGTCTTCGTCCTGGACGTCGCGATCCGGACGATCGAACGCCGCTTCAGCGGCCATGGGAGACAATACGCGAAATGACGTCCAGTGGAAGAAAGCTGCGGGAGCTCATCTCCCGCGACGATCTGGCCATCGTGCCCGGCGCAGGGTCGCCGCTCGAATTGCGCCTGATCGAGGCGGCCGGCTTCGAGGCGGCCTATATCAGCGGCTACGCCACCGCGGCGAACCGCTTCGGCCTCCCCGACATCGGCCTCATCGGCTTCCGCGAGGTCGAGGACATGATCCACGCCGCCGTTGCCGTCAGCACCCTGCCGCTGATCGTCGACTGCGACACCGGCTACGGCGATGTGGCGAACGTTCGCCGCACCGTCCGCAGCTTCGAGGCGGCCGGGGCCGCGGCCCTGCAGATCGAGGATCAAAGCTGGCCCAAGCGCTGCGGCCACATGGAGGGCAAGCGGATCGAGCCGCTCGACGTGGCCGTGCGCAAGATTCGCGCTGCCGTCGAATCCCGGCGCGACGACGACACGGTCATCATCGCCCGCACCGATGCGCTCGGCCCCTTGGGCATCGACGAGGCGCTGAATCGCTGCCTCCTCTACAAGGAAGCCGGCGCCGACGTCCTCTTCGTGGACGGGCCGGAATCGGAGGAGCATCTGGTCCGCATCGGAGGAGAGCTGCCCGGCCCGGTCATGGTGAACATGTCGGAATCCGGCAAGACGCCGATCCTGCCGGCCGCCCGGCTGCGGGAACTCGGCTTCGCCTTCGTGATCTATCCGTCGTCCTCGCTTCGCGTCGAGATCAATGCGGTCTCGGACTTCTACCGGACGCTCAAGCGCGACGGGATCTCGACCGTGTGGGCCGACCGCATGACCTCGCTCGACGAGACGAACCAGCTCCTGGGGATCGACGAGTTCAACCTGTTCGCCGACAGGATGCAGTCCGCGGCCAAGAGCGGGCTGTGAAGGAGGCGTCATGACGGATCATCTCTACGGCGCCCGGGCGGAAGACCTGCTGAAAGGCGGGATCGACCTGCACCATCACGGCTATCCTGAGATAAGCCTGGACGTCAGGACCCGCACCGACGACGTCACCGAGCTGACGCTGGCGCGCGACGCTGGCATGGCGGCCATCGTGCTCAAGTCGCACATGTTCCCGACCATGGGCCGGGCGTATCACCTCAGCCGCTTGGTCGAGGGAATCGATGTCGTCTCCAGCATCACGCTCAATCCGGTGGTCGGCGGCTTCTCCCCGCTGGCGGTGGAAACGGCCGGACGGCTGGGCGCGAAGGCGCTGTTCATGCCGACCTGGGGTGCGGCCCATGACCGTTCGCGCAAGGGCTTCAGCCGCCATCTGGCGGAGTTCATCAAATCCGCGGAGAACCTGACGCAGCAGCCCGGCTTGACCGTCACCGACGAGTCCGGCCGGGTTCGCAGCGAAGTGCGGGAATGTCTCGCCGTCGCGGCCGAGTTCGGCATGATGGTCGCGACGGCGCACATCTCGCCCCGCGAAAGCATCGCGCTCGCCGGTGCGGCCAAGGATTGCGGCATCGGGTCCATCTTCTTCCAGCATCCCGACAGCAATTCGGTCGCGGCCACGCGCGACGACATCCGGGAGCTCGCCGCGCTGGATGCGGTCTGCGAAATATGCGCGCTGGGCCTTCTGCCGCCTTTCCAGCGCATATCCGTCGGCGCCGTCCGGGAGATCGTCGAGGAAATCGGGCCGGCGAAGTGCGCTCTCACCACCGACTATTTCTTCGACTGGGCTCCGCCCGCCGCCGAGACCCTGCGCATGATCATCGGGGTCTTCCTCAGCCAGGGAATTTCCGCGGACGATATCCGCATCATGATCCGTGACACGCCGGCCCGGCTTCTGGGGCGCCGGACCACATAGAAATACGGCGCCGGCAGCGACAGGCCGGCGCCACATCTTTCAGGGCCGACCCATGCACCAGACCATGATCGAGAAGATTCTCTCCCGGCACATCGCCGAGGGGATCGCCCGTGCCGGCGAGATCGTCATCGCGCGCCCCGATGTCGTCCTGCTGAACGATATCAGCGGCCCGGTGACGTTCCGGCAGTTCGATGTCATGGGCGCGACAAGGACGTTCGATCCCGACAGGATCGTCCTCGTCGCCGATCATTTTTCCCCTGCGAAGGACGTGATCAGCGCTGAGTCCATCCGCATCCTGCGCGAATTCGGGGAGCGCCACGCCATCCGGCACTACTACGACACCGGCAACGGCGGAATCGAGCATGCGGTTCTTGCCGAGATCGGCATGGTCGGTCCCGGCACGCTGGTCTTCGGCGCGGATTCGCACACCTGCACCGCCGGCGCGCTGAATGCGGCCGGCATCGGCTTCGGCTCCACCGATCTCGCCGCGGCCCTGGCCACCGGCGAACTCTGGCTGAACGTTCCGGAGACGATCCGCATCGAGCTGGCGGGCAAGCCGAGCCCGTTCGTGACCGGGAAGGACGTCATCCTTGCCGTGCTCAGGGCGATCGGTTCCGACGGGGCGACCAATGCGGCACTGGAGTTCGGGGGGCCGGGCCTCGCCGCGCTCAACGTGGACGAACGCTTCGCCGTCGCCAACATGGCGGTGGAGGCCGGCGGCGAGACCTGCGTCATCGAGGCCGACGACGTCCTGAACCGCTGGCTGGCGGCGCGCGGGAGAAATCCGGGCGAGGCGGTTGCTCCCGATCCCGGCGCGGTCTACCGGCAGGTTCTGGAAATCGACCTCGGCGCGCTCTCCCCGCTCGTGTCGCGCCCTCCGTCCCCCGCCGATGCGGTGCCGGTCGAGACGCTGGAGCGGACGCGGGTGGACCAGGTCTATATCGGCAACTGCTCGAACGGGACGCTGACCGATCTGCGGCAGGCCGCGGCCGTGCTGAAGCACCGCAAGGTGGCGCGTGGGGTGCGGATGATGGTGGTTCCGGCGACGCAATCCATCTATCGCGCGGCGATGAAGGAGGGGCTGCTGGACATGTTCCTCGAGGCGGGTGCCGCCGTTTCGCCGCCGACCTGCGGCGCCTGCTTCGGAGGCCATATGGGCATTCTCGCCGCTGGCGAGACGGCCATCGCCACCACCAACCGGAACTTTCGCGGGCGCATGGGCCATGTCGACTCGCGGGTCTTCCTCGCCAATGCCTGGGTGGCAGCCGCGGCGGCCGTCGCCGGTGAGATCGTGCCGCCGGCACAGGTCCTTGGCGATGCTCCGGAACTCGTTCGGGGGGAATGAATGACCGCAGATACGGAACAGGCGCGGATCCACAAATATGGCGATCACATCGACACCGACGTGATCGTCCCGGGCAAGTACCTGAACGTGCGCGACCCGGCGGAGCTCGCAAGATACTGCCTCGAGGGCCTCGACCCGGAGTTTTCGGCCCGCGTGCGACCGGGGGACATCATCGTGGCCGGGCGCAATTTCGGATGCGGATCGTCGCGCGAACACGCGGCCATGGCGCTCAAGGCCACCGGCATCTCCTGCATCGTCGCCGAGAGCTACGCCCGCATCTTCTATCGCAATGCGCTGAACATCGGCCTTCCGGTCCTGGTCTGCCCGGATTTCGTACGGGCCGCGCAGGGCGGCGGCGTCGCGACCGTGGACCCGATGGCAGGGCGGCTCGAATATGGCGGACGGCAGTTCCGCACGCCCGCACTTCCCGCCTATGTGCAATCCATCGTGCGTGCGGGCGGGATGGTGCCTTTCATCCGCAGCCGGCTCGCAGAAGAAGCCATCGGCCGGAAATCATAGGCCGGCCCGAAGCGCGTGCAGGCTCCGGCAGCGGACCGAAAGGGAAGCAACCGTGCATCCGCGCCGGGATCAGCCCGCCCTTTGCCCTACCGAGCCGCGCGACATGAGCGTCCCGGCCACCATTTGCGTGGTCGCCCCGCCCGCGTCGCCGGCGATCGTGGAAACCGTCAGCGCCACCATCTCCTCCAGCGGCTGCCTGATCGTGGTGAGGTCATAGGACGGCCACGCGGCCATCGGTATGTCGTCGAAGCCGACCACGGAGATATCCCCCGGTATCGACAGGCCGAATTCGCCGCGCAGGCGATCCATCCCGCCGAGCGCGAGGATGTCGTTGGCGAAGAAGACCGCATCCGGCTTCACCGACATCGCCTGCTGCGCCGCGGCATAGCCGGCCGCGAACGAGAATGCCGGCGTATCGACGCGCCCGGCCAGCGCGCAGCCGCGCTCCATCAGCCTCGCCATGAAGCCGCTCTCGCGCTCGCGGTTGGTCGACGTGTGCTGCGGCCCCGCCACGTAGACGATCCGCCGGTGGCCGCTGTCGACCAGCAGATCCGCGAGGCGCCGGGCGCCCCCGGCATTGTCGCATGAGATGCTGGGCACCGACGCGCCCGGAATCGTCCGGTTGAACAGGACGATACGGCGGGAATCGCGCTGCCATTTGTCCGCGATGCGCGACGAGATCGACGCCGAGGTGACGATCAGCGCATCGACATTGTACTGGCGAAGCGCCGGCAGCTGCCCGTCGACATCCTGGTCCGGCGGTACGCGAAACAGGAGCGAGCGGAAGCCGGCGGCATCGAGCGCGATGGCGAGCTGGTCGAGGACTTCGGGATAGAAGGGATTCTCCAGCGTGCCCATGACGATGGCGACGATCCCGCTTCGCCTCGTGCTGAGGCTGCGGGCGATGACGTTGGGCCGATAGCCCAGCCGTTCGGCCGCCTTCATGATGCGGGCCCGGTTCTCGGGAGACACCCGGCCGCGCGGGTCGAAGGCCCGCGAGACCATCGACTGCGACACGCCGAGAAAGCGCGCCACGTCGCGCGAGGTCACGATCGTCCCTTTAGGCTCGGCCTGATCCTGAGTCATGAATGCATCCGTTTGCAACGCTGATGCATCAATTTTCTTCCGTTTGCAATCCGTACCCTTCTTTAGCTGCCATTCTGGAGGCGAATCCGCTTGAAACGATGTCCATGCGTCGCTATGCATCCGTATGCATAATCTTGGCTGGAGAGGACCATGGCAGTTTGGCTGAAGAAGGGATCGGTCGTTGACCGGGACGTGCAGGACAGGAAGGTCCGCGACACGGTCGAGGCGATCCTCCGAGACGTTCAGGAACGCGGCAACGAGGCCGTGCGCGAGCTGTCGGTCAGATTCGACGGCTGGGATCGCAGCGACTACCGGCTGACGGACGCCGAAATCAGGGCGTGTCTCTCCGAGCTGAGCCAGCGCGATCTCGACGACATACGCTTCGCCCAGGAGCAGATCCGCAACTTCGCGCAGCATCAGCGCGCCGCGCTCAAGGATATCGAGGTGGAGACGCTTCCGGGCGTGTTCCTCGGCCACAGGAACATTCCGGTGAACTCGGTCGGCTGCTACGTGCCGGGAGGCAAGTATCCGCTGCTCGCCTCCGCGCACATGTCCGTCATCACCGCCAAGGTGGCGGGCGTCTCGCGCATCCTCACCGCCGCGCCGCCCTACAAGGGCCGGCCGGCCCCGGCGATCGTCGCGGCGCAGCACCTCGCGGGAGCTGACGTGATCTACTGCCTCGGCGGCGTCCAGGCGGTGGCGGCGATGGCCCTTGGCACAGAGACGGTCGAACCCGTGGACATGTTGGTGGGCCCTGGCAACGCCTTCGTGGCCGAAGCCAAGCGCCAGCTCTTCGGCCGTGTCGGCATCGACCTCTTCGCCGGCCCCACCGAGACGCTCGTCATCGCCGACGAAACGGTCGACGGCGAACTCTGCGCCACGGATCTCCTGGGGCAGGCCGAGCATGGTCCGGATTCGCCTGCGATCCTGCTTACCAATTCCGAGAAGCTCGCCCGCGAGACGATGCAGGACGTGGAGCGGCTGCTGACCATCCTGCCGACCGCCGAGATCGCCCGCAAGGCGTGGGAGAACTACGGCGAGGTCATCGTCTGCGACAGCTACGAGGAGATGGTGGCGGAAGCCGACCGCATCGCGTCCGAGCATGTCCAGGTCATGACCCGCGATCCGGATTTCTTTCTCGAGCGCATGACGAACTACGGCGCGCTGTTCCTCGGTCCGCGCACCAATGTCGCCTACGGCGACAAGGTCATCGGCACGAACCACACCCTGCCGACGCGCAAGGCCGGCCGCTACACCGGCGGGCTGTGGGTCGGCAAGTTCCTCAAGACCTGCACCTACCAGCGGGTGGAAAGCGACAGCGCCTCGGCGCTCATCGGCGAGTACTGCTCGCGCCTGTGCGCGCTGGAAGGCTTTGCCGGCCACGGGGAGCAGGCGAACGTCCGTGTCCGCCGCTATGGCGGCCGCAACGTGCCCTATGCGGGCATTCCCGAATGACGCAACCCTTGCCGAAGACGCCGTCGCTGCGGCTCGACGGGAAGCGGGCGCTGGTGACGGGCGCAAGCCGCGGC
>JACZJD010000626.1 GCA_014860725.1 Aquamicrobium sp. | reverse complement strand
CCGACAGGCCGAGCGTCCGGTCGGCGGCCGGCACCGCCGCCTCGGCGGCGGCTGCGATCGCGCTGGTCTCGTGATCGACCTTTCGTGACGGAAAGGCGACGAGATTGCAGGCGCGGCGGTCGGCCTCGCGACGCATCGCGTCGGCAACGGCGCGCGGACCGATCTTGCGCATCTCACGGCGGATATCTGCGATGCCATCCTGCAGGGCGGCCTTCTGCGCCGCCTTCACGCGCTGGATGGTGGCAACCGGGTCGAGGCCCGCGAGTTCCGGGCAGACCGCCTCTCCGAGATAGGTCTCGCCGTCCGGTTCGAACAGCAGGACACGGCCGAGGTCGGCCGGGTCCATGCGGCAGAACACCTGCGCTCCCGGCATGACGGTGTCTGGATAGTAGTGCGCACCGTCTATCCGCAGGCCGGTCTTCGTGACGGTCCGCAGGCCGTCACGCCCCGGCACCGGGGCGAGCAGGATGTCGAGCGCCGCCTCGTTCTCGATCCGCCGCACCGGCCCTGCATAACCGGCCGCCACCTCGAAGGGCGTGCGCCGGCCGAGGCCCTGATGCGGCGTCGACGCATATATCTTGTCGCTCCAGTCGTCGCACCACGCCTGGAACTCGGCGGCGTCCATGTCCACGTCGAACAGCTCGGCCGGGTCTGCGCCCAGACGTGCTGCAAACGCCTTGCGCCCCTCGATGCGCTTGCGGTCGGCGACGGAGTGACCGACGAAGCCCGGCAGGCCCGCAAGGTCGCGCTGGAACGTGCCGATCGCGCGCTCGACGATGCCCTTCTCCTTCGGGCTGTAGGGGCGGGAGAAATCGACCTCGATGCCGAGCGCGGCGAACAGGCGTTGCGTCGCGCGGGCGGCGAAATCGGAGCCGTTGTCGATCTTGATCCGTTCCGGCACGCCCCAGGCGAGCAGGCATTTCCGCGTCAGCAGGCCGACGCCCGCCGCACGCGGCGTCTTCGTCACCAGCACCTTCGTGCGTCGCGAGTAGACGTCGATCGCCAGATAGATCGAGTGCCGCCCGCCGAGCAGCATCACGTCGGCCGGCGACGCGTCGATCTGCCAGATTTCGTTGAGCCGGTCCGCGCGCGTCGAGTTCGTCAGCGCATACTCGGTCCGCGAGCGATAGCCGTCGGGGTCCGTCAGATACTGCAGCTCGTTCCGATACTCCTCGCGCCAGACGCGCAAGGTCTGCTGGATGGTGCGGAGCGGCGGGACGCGAATCTCGTGGCCGAAGGTATCGGCGACCGTGTCCTTCACCTCGGCCGCCGCGATCTGCGGCTTCTTGGCGATCAGCGCCAGCACGAAGGTTTTCACCCGCCCGTCCGCCGCGCGCTCGAGCTGACCCGTACCTTTGCGCGCTGCCGCTGGATCGTGGCTCAGCGCATCGTCACCGTTCGCCTCTCGAATGGCCCGCCAGCGCGCGAGCGACCGCGGGCTGACCTTTTCGATCGTCGCGGAGACCCACGCGGGCAGCTCGATTGAACGGCTGTTGAACAGCTCGGATATCAGGCTGTCGGCCGCCGAGATCGACAGGTGCTGCTCGCGCCGGAACCTGTCGGCGATGCGCAGCAGCACCAGCTTCGCGTCGCGCGTCTGCCGCGCCCGCGGCGACAGGTCGGTCCTCTCGTCCAGCATCGGCCGCGTGTCCGCATCGTCTATGCGCAAATGGCGCTGCGCCACCGCGACGCGCGTCGAGAGCGGCGCGTTGTCGAGATGGTACTCC
>JACZJD010000625.1 GCA_014860725.1 Aquamicrobium sp. | reverse complement strand
AGACCCAGGCTTACCGCACACGATGACCAGTTTCTCTCCCCGCGAGATCGTTTCCGAACTCGACCGCTACATCATCGGCCAGAAGGAGGCCAAGCGCGCCGTCGCCATCGCGCTCAGGAACCGCTGGCGCCGGCAGCAGCTCGAAGGCCAGATGCGCGAGGAGGTGATGCCGAAGAACATCCTGATGATCGGCCCCACCGGCGTCGGCAAGACCGAGATCTCGCGCCGCCTCGCCAAGCTCGCCGGCGCGCCGTTCATCAAGGTCGAGGCGACCAAGTTCACCGAGGTCGGCTATGTCGGCCGCGACGTCGAGCAGATCGTGCGCGACCTGGTCGAGGTCGCCATCGGCCTGACGCGCGAGAAGATGCGCGAGGACGTCAAGGCGCGCGCCCACATCAACGCCGAGGAGCGGGTGCTGGAGGCGCTGGTCGGCAAGACGGCGAGCCCGGCGACGCGCGATTCCTTCCGCCGCAAGCTGCGCGACGGCGAGCTCGACGACCGCGAGATCGAGGTCGAGGTCGCCGACACGGGCTCGCCGATGCCCGGCTTCGAGATTCCCGGCATGCCGGGCGGGGTCGGCATGATCAACATCGGCGACATGCTGCAGAAGGCGATGGGCGGGAGCCGCACCAGGACGCGCAAGACCACGGTCAAGGAATCCTACGACCTGCTCATCAACGACGAGTCGGACAAGCTGCTCGACCAGGACGAGGTCGTGGCCCGCGCGCTCGCCGCCACCCAGAACGACGGCATCGTCTTCCTCGACGAGATCGACAAGATCGCGGCGCGCGACGGCGGCATCGGCGCCGGCGTGTCGCGCGAGGGCGTGCAGCGCGACCTGCTGCCGCTGGTCGAGGGCACGACGGTCGCGACCAAGTACGGGCCGGTGAAGACCGACCACATCCTGTTCATCGCCTCGGGCGCGTTCCACGTCTCGAAGCCGTCGGACCTGCTGCCGGAATTGCAGGGCCGTCTGCCGATCCGCGTCGAGCTCAGGGCGCTGGACAAGGACGACTTCCGCCGCATCCTGACCGAGACCGAGGCGAGCCTGATCAAGCAGTATGTGGCGCTGATGGCGACGGAAGGGGTGACGCTGACCTTCACCGACGACGCCATCGACCGGCTGGCCGGCATCGCCGTCGACCTGAACGCCAGCGTCGAGAACATCGGCGCGCGGCGCCTGCAGACGGTGATGGAGCGGGTTCTGGACGACATCTCCTTCACCGCGCCGGACCGTTCCGGTTCCGAGGTGACGATCGACGCGGAATTCGTGGACAAAAACGTCGGCGACCTCGCCAAGAACACGGATTTGTCCAGATTCATCCTGTAAGGGCGGACCGGGCTAGGCAGCGGCCGGCCGGGCGGGCGGATTCTGACACGAGAGTGAACGGGCAGACCCTCGACTCGGGCGGCGGCGGCACCTATTTTGCCCGTCCCCGCCGATCGACCCTCGGAAAGCCCAGAATGAAGCTTGCGACCCGGCTGCTTGTGTCCTTGTTCATCGCCGCCGCGGCCGTGCCGGCGGGAGCCGCGACCGTGGTTCCGCCCGGCAACCGCAACGCGACGCAGCCGGACGTTCCCGCCGCCTCGTCGATCCGCACCAGCGCGCTGAAATCGACCTACGAGGTCAAGTACCGCAAGGTCTATGCGCTGTTCCGGAACGACAGGGCGCTGCGCGACAAGATCGTCGCGGTCGCGGCGCAGTACGGCATCGACCCGATGCACATGGTGGGCGCCATCGTCGGCGAGCACACCTACAATGTCGACGCCTACGACCGGCTGCAGACCTACTACGTCAAGGCCGTCTCCTACCTGCAGTCGAGCTTCAGCTTCGCGCATGGCGGCGAGACCATCGGCGATTTCGTCAAGCGGCCGCAATTCGAGGCCTGCGACGCCGAGGAGGACAGCTACGACCTGTGGTCGTGCCGCGAGGCGGTGTGGGACAAGGAATTCCGCGGCAAAAGCGTCGACGGCAGGACCTTCCCCAACAACCGCTTCAGCGCGGTGTTCTTCCAGCCCTTCTATGCCGGGCAGACCTTCGGCATCGGCCAGCTCAACCCGCTGACCGCCTTGCAGATGAGCGACATCGTCGCCAGGGTCTCGGGCCTGCCGAAGCTCGACCACAACAATCCGCAGCAGGTCTACCAGACCATCATGGACCCGGACCTGACGCTGGCCTATGTCGCGGCGACGCTGAAGAAGTCCATCGACGCCTATCGCGACATCGCCGGCTTCGACATATCGAAGAACCCCGGCATCACCGCGACGCTCTATAACGTCGGCAATCCCGAGGCGCGCGCCCGGGCGCTGAAGGCGGAGAACCGCAAGCGCGCCGCGGCCGGGCAGGCGCCTCGGCTGCCGCAGGAGAACTATTACGGCTGGTTCGTCAACGACAAGCTGGACGAGCTGAAGTCGCTGTTCTGAGCCGCCCTCAGCGGCCGCGCTTCTCCATCGCGTCGAGGCGGGCGAGCAGCTCCGCCACGTCGGCCTCCGACAGGGTGCCGATGGCGCCGGCAAGCCGGTTGGCAAGCAGCGTCGCCTGCGGCGACAACCCGACCGTATCGACGGTGACGCGCGGATGCGAGGTGGCGGCGAGCCGCTGCAATTCCTCGGCGTCGTCCCAGATGACGTTGAAATAGCCCACGATCTTCTGGATCAGCGGCCAGCTCGGCACGCCGCGCCTGCCACGCTCCAGCGCCGACAGATAGGCGGCGCTGACGCCGAGCGCGGCTGCCATCTCCTTCTGGGTGACGCCCTTCTCCTCGCGCATCCGGCGCATCCGCTCGCCGAAGGGGGTCATGCGGGCCCGCCCTTGCGCCGCAGGCGCACATAGAGCGCGCCCGAGCCGCCGTGGCGCGAGGCCGCCGGCTCGTAGGCGCTGACCAGCGCGCGGAACGGCGGCGTCGCGAACCAGCCGGGCACGGCGCGGCGCAGCACGCCCTCGCTGCCGAGCGACGACCCCTTGCCGGTGACGACGAGCACGTGGCGGCGGCCGTCGGCATGGGCGCGGTGCAGGAACGACAGCAGCAGCGCATGCGCCTCGCTCTGGGTCAGGCCATGCAGATCGACCTTGCCCTCGATGGCCAGCCGGCCCTTGGCCAGCTTGTGCCGCGTCGGCCGGTCGAAGCCATGCCGCGGCTGCGGCGACGGCGGGGGTTCGCTTCTGGCGGGCTCGGGCGGCGCGATGCGCTTCGGCGCAGTCGGTTGCGCGGCTTCGAGCATGACGGCGAATTCGTCCTCTTCCAACCCCTCCGCCTCGACCGACTTGCCCGCAAGCGGCGTCACCGATTTCGCGACGCGGTTCCACAGGACGCGATCCTCGTGCGACAGCTTCTTGTCCCTGCGCCCGCTCATGCCCCATCCTTCCGGCCGGCAACCGACCGCGGCAAGAGCGCGAAGAAGCGCGCCGGGTGGCGCACCACGCCGGCGATCTCGCCGGCCGCATCGCCCGAGCCGGCGAAAAGATCGCCGCGCGCCGGGCCGACGATGGCCGAGCCGGTGTCCTGCGCGATCATCAACCGGCGGAACGGCGCGCCGCCGAATGCGTCCAGTGACGGCGCGTCGATGAAGAACGGCGTGGCGAAGGTGTGCAGCAGCCGGTCGACCGCAAGCGAGCGCCCGGCCGTCAGCGGCACCTTTGCGGCCGCCACCGGCCCGAGCGCCGGATCAGAAACGTCGGTCTCGCGGAAGAAGATGTAGGAGCGGTTCTTGTGCAGGATCTCGTCCACGCGGCCGGGATTCTCCGCCAGCCAGGCGCGAATCGACTGCATCGTCACTTTGTCGCGCGGGATCTCGCCCATTTCCGCCAGCACCCGGCCGGGTCCGGTGAAGGGATGGCCGGACTTCGCCGCATAGGTCACGCGCCTGACCGAGCCGCCGGGCAGCGTCAGCCGTGCCGCGCCCTGCACATGGACGAAGAAGGCATCGACCCTGTCGGCAAGCCACGCCAGGGGCGTCGCGCGGTTGCCGAGCGCTCCGCCCTCGATGGCGGCGCGGTCGTGGTATTCGACCATGCCCTGTGCCGTCATGCGGCCGAAAGCGAGGTCGAACCCGGCGGGGCGGTTGTGGTCGTCGACCTTCACCAGATCGTCGGGCGGCGCGAGCAGCGGCACGCAGAAGCGGGCGGTGCGGACGGGGGACGCTTCGACCTGCGG
>JACZJD010000624.1 GCA_014860725.1 Aquamicrobium sp. | reverse complement strand
CTTGTCCACGGCGCGGTAGACGAGGAGCCGCGCCGCCTCGCAGGCCGCGGACGCCGCCGCAGCGCGCACCTGGATCAGCGGATCGGAGAAGGCCTGCCGCGCATGCAGCACCTCGACCATGCGGTCGAGCACGCGCGCGGCGAACTCGTAGCGCGGGATGCCGATGCGCTCGTTGGCGAGCGAATAGCTGATGATCGACCACGCCTGCCCCTCCTCGCCGAGCCGCGCCGAGACCGGCACGCGCACGTCGGTGAAGAAGGTCTCGTGGATGTCGCCATGGCCGATCAGGCTCGGGATCGGGCGCACCTCGATCCCGGGCGTCGACATGGGCACGAGGAAGATCGCGATGCCCGCCTTGCCGCTCGACGCCTCGCCGGTGCGCGCGAGCAGGAAGCAATGCTGCGCCATGGCGGCGTAGGAGGTCCAGATCTTCGAGCCGTTGATGACGTAGTCGTCGCCGTCGCGCACCGCCCGCGTGCGCAGGCTGGCGAGGTCGGAGCCGGCGTTCGGCTCGGAGAAGCCCTGGCACCACACCGCCCGGCCCGCCGCCATCTCGGGGATGTAGCGCCGCTTCTGCGCCTCGGTTCCGAAGCGCATCAGCGTCGGGCCGATCCAGTTGACGTTCATGTATTGCGCGCCGCGCGGCTCGCCCGCCGCCCACATCTCCTCGCCGAGGATGAAGTGCTCCCAGGTCGGACGGTCGGCCCCGCCCCACGCGGCCGGCCAGTGCGGCACCAGAAGGCCGGCCTCGGCGAGCTTCGGGCAGAATTCCAGGCTGAATTCGGTCTGCTCGCGCGAGCCCGGCCCGTGGCGGGATATCTCGGCCCAGTCCGCCGGCAGCTCGCGCTCAAGAAAGGCGCGGACCCGCGCCCTGTAGGCCCGATCCTCGTCGGTCCACCTGAAATCCATCCCCGGCGCCTCCTGATGTCCATCATATGGGACGTTGCTCCCGACGCTTGATCGGAAAACTGACGGTACATCGGCGGATTGTCAACACGACAGTGCTGATTTTCGATTGATATGCGGGGAAAATGCGCCATACTCCCGGCCAAGAGGAAATTCCATGCAAGCATATTGTCTCAATATATGAGACATACCTGCGAGGGAGGGACGGGATGCGCACATCCGTGGTGACGGGGTGCAACGGCGGTATGGGCCGCGCCATCGTGGCCGAGCTGCGCCGGGCGGGCGACCGCGTCGTCGGGCTCGACAGGGACGAAGCCTCCGCTGCGCCCTCGCCCGCGCAAACGCCCGACCGCTACATCGCCTGCGACCTCGCCGACATGGAGGCGGTGCGCGGTGCGCTTCGCCTGCTCGCGCAGGAGGACGGCATCGGCTGCCTCGTCAACTGCGCCGGCCTCTACGAGAAGAAGGCGGTGTTCGACCTGACGCTGGAGGATTTCGACCGCGTCCTCGCCGTCAACCTGCGGGCGCCCTTCCTCCTGAGCCAGGAGCTTGCCCGCGCCATGGCGACGCGCGGCGGCGGGGCCATCGTCAACATCGCCTCGATCAACGGCAAGCTCGGCAGCCCGATGGTGCCCTACGGCACCTCCAAGGCCGGGCTGATCGGACTGACGCGCAGCCTCGCCCGCACGCTCGCGCCCTACAACATCCGCGTCAACGCCATCGCGCCCGGCACCATCGACACGCCGATGGCGGCCGGCGTCGATCCGGTGCAGATGGAGCGGCAGATGCACAATGTCGCGATGGGCCGCGTCGGCGAGCCGCGCGAGATCGCCACGGTCGTGTGCTTCCTCGCCGGCGAGGAGGCGAGCTACATGACCGGCAGCATCGTCGATGTCGCCGGCGGATGGATGTCGTGAGCGGAAAATGCAGCTGACCTTTACCGACGAAGACGACGCGTTCCGGCGCGAGGCGCGCGACTGGCTGGCCGCCAACGTTCCGGGAGCGCGCGCCCCGGCCGAAGGCGAAGCCGCGCGCCGCTTCGCGCTCGACTGGCTGGCGCGCTGCCATCGAGGCGGCTGGTCGGGCATCGGCTGGCCGCGGGACTATGG
>JACZJD010000623.1 GCA_014860725.1 Aquamicrobium sp. | reverse complement strand
ACATCGGTGCGGGTGCCCTCGCCGACCTCGAAGCGCGAGCTGGCGGCGCGCACCTGCTCGCCGAGGAATTCGAGGTTGCGGCCGTGCAGCACCGCGATCTGGCGGTCGCGCAGCACGTCGACATAGGCCGCGGCGGCGTTGAAGAGGATGTTCTGCTCGGTGTTGCGCAGGCTCTCATTGGCCGCGCGCACCTGCGATTCGGCGGCGCGCACGTTGTTCAGCGTCTGAAACCCGTCGAACAGCGACTGCTGGATGGCGACGCCGAACGACCCCGTGGTGATGCGGGCGGTGTTGTTGGTGGAGGTGTAGCCGAAGCTGCCGGTGCCGGCGATGTAGGGCCGCCAGCCGGACTTGGCGATGGCCACGTTCTCGTCCGTCACGCGCACGCCGGCGCGGGCCGAGTTCATGCTGGCGTTGTTCTGATATGCGCGGGCCAGGGCGCCGTGGATCGTCTCCGCCATCGATGGCTGCGAGAGCGCGAGCACTCCCGACATTGCGACTACGGCGTAGAAGCCTCTGCGAATCATCGACACGACCCACCTCATGCATACGGGACGGGCACCGCCTTGCAGCACCATATCCAATGAAATCCCAGCCGGGAACCGGCAGGCGAGAGCCATCGCAGCGACGCCGCAGGGCGCGGGTCGCTTGTCCTCGCAATGCGAACGCTACACGATTTCCGGAAGGGGGGCGTTACACTTTGGTAACAATTCAGAATTTTTTGGCCCCGTCCCCGATTAAATACGCCCGGCCGGAATCCGGCCTAGAACACGAACTCCGGCGCCCGGCGGAACGCGGCGAACGGCGGGACCGCGGCGTTGAACGCGGAGCGGGAGGACACCAGCCCGCCCTCCTTGATCCAGATCGTCGCCCGCCCGGAATTCCCCTCGCCGACGACCGCGACGAGGCGGCCGCCGTCCTTGAGCTGGTCGAACAGCGCCGGCGACACCTCGTCGACAGCGCCTTCGATCAGAATCACGTCGTAGGGCGCCTGCGCGGCGTGGCCGGCGGGCAGTTCCCCCTCGACCACCGAGACGTTCTCGCAGCCCTGCGCCGAAAGGATGCGCGCGGCCTCGGCGGCGAGGGTCGAATCGCTCTCCAGCGCCACGACGAAGCCGGCGATCCTGGCGAGCACCGCGCTGGAATAGCCGGTGCCGGCGCCGACATCGAGGACGAGGTCGCCCGCGCGCACGTCGGCGAACTGCACCAGCTTGGCGAAGGGCGAGGCGCGCATCAGGAAGCGGCCGGGGCGACCGTCCGCGATCTCGATGTCCTCGTCGATATAGGCGAGCGGCCGGCGGGCGGCGGGCACGAACTCCTCGCGCGGAACCTCGAGCATGGCGGCAAGGATTCTCGTGTCGGTCACATCGGTCGTGCGCAGCTGGCCGTCGACCATCTTCACCCGCAGTTCCTCGAAATCGACCGTCATGTCACCACCAGCCCGGCAAAGCGGGCGTCCCTCGTCAACCGCCTGAACCACCGCCGTTCCCGGTGAACGGCGGGCCCTGGATATGCCGTCTCGCTGCGCGGGCGGGAAGCCGCTGTGGATCTCGCCCGGCTTTTTACCGGGACGCGCTCCCCGCGCCAGCGGAGAATTGGAGGCCTCGGCCGGAATCGAACCGGCGTGCAAGGATTTGCAGTCCTCTGCGTAACCACTCCGCCACGAGGCCTCTCCATTCCACCGGCCTCAATAGGTTCGGGGCTTGAGGGCGTCAAGCCGTCAGTGCTCATTCCGGGCGAAATCCCGTGCGACATTCTGGGAGCCCCGCCGCCATGCGGACGGCACCGCGCCGGCGGATTTTCCTGCCGGGCCGGCGCCCCGACATCCTCGATGGAAGGATGGAAGAAGGAGCCGGCGCCTCAGCGCCGCCGCGCGCGCCGCCGGCCCCTGCGCTCGGCCCACCACAGCTCGAACCGCCGGCGCCAGCGGCGCACCATGGCGAATTCGTAGGACAGGACGAGCACGCCGAGGGGGATCATCCAGAACCCCAGCACCGGCAGGAACCCGAAGATGCCGAGGACGATGAGCGCCACGCCGATGACGATGCGCATCCGCCGCGACCGCGGCATGGCGAACTCGCGTCCCATCACCGAAATCTTGCGCGGCCCTGCGTGGGCTTTCGTCTCCGTCGGCTCCATATCCTCGTCCGTCAGGGGCATTCGCCCGCCCAACGCGCGCGGCCGGTTTCCGCCGCGCGTCCAGCGGCACATATGAGGCGCACCCGCCCGAAACGCCATATCGGCGGCGATAAAAAGCGGGAAAAATCAGCGATTGATGCTTTGCAAAGCCGAACGCTCTTTGCTATTAGGCAGCCACGTTCGCGCGAGCAGGCTGTTCCCCGGTAGCTCAGCGGTAGAGCAACCGGCTGTTAACCGGTTGGTCGATGGTTCGAATCCGTCCCGGGGAGCCACTTTCTTCCAGAAAATCCGGATTTCTCAATGTTTTCAGGGCGCAGGCGCGTCCCTGTCCGCATTCCGGCAACCGGCGGCCGCCGTCATCCGTGGCCGCCAAGCCCGCCCTACCCGTCCAGCGACGGCGCGACGGCCTGGACCGCCCGCGCCACCACGCCGGCCCATGTGCGGGCGGTCTCCTCGGTGCGGATCAGGTCGTTGCGGATCTCGAATTCGGCGCAGGGCAGGCCGCGCCGCTCGCCGTGGACGGGGATCGCGTAGTCGGTCTCGTCGCCGACGCTGTAGGGCTCGTTGATCCCGACGCAGAAATCCGTGTTGGCCTTCAGCCACTCCGCGATGGCGGGCGAGAATTGCCGGTCGCGGTTGTAGAGGATGCCGATCTCCCACGGCCGGCTCCTGCCGCGGAACACCGGCGTGAAGCTGTGGACGGTGACGAGGAGGGTGCGCCGACCCGCGGCCGCGCGCCGGTCGAGCGCCTCGCTCACCGCGTCGTGGAACGGCCAGAAGATGGCGTCGGCGCGCGCCCGCCTCTCCTCGTCGGAGATGCCGACATTGGCGGGAATGGTCGTGTCCTCGCTCCGCACCGGCGCGAAATCGGCGACGTCCGGCCGCCGGTTGCAGTCGCAGACGAGGCGCGAGTAGCGCTGGGTGAACAGCGGCGCGTCGAGCAGGGCGGAGAGCGCGACCGCCACCTGCTTCGCGCCGATGTCCCAGGCGATGTGACGCTCGAGATCGACGGCGGAGAGCCCCATGTCGCCATAGGCGCGCGGGATCAGCCGGCCGGCATGCTCGCAGATCAGGAAGAAATCCGATTTCCCCCCGGCATTGTGGACCTCGAGCGGGTGCGGCTCGTCGTCCTCCAGGATCGAGAAGGCACGGGCCTGAACGGAACGGGTCAATGCGAATCTCCAGAGCGCAATTGTCTGAAATGGTACAAATCCGCGCGGAGAATTCAACTTGTATCTTTTCGTTGACGCCGCATCCGCCGAGAACCTATCATCGAACGAGAGCGCCCGACAGAACCTCCGGGCAGAAGGTGACAGGGGAATTTTCGTCCTCCGGCAGGAAGCCGGCCGCAGCCGGTGCCGGCAGCATCGGCGGCGAACGGCGACGAGGCCGAAGGCGAAAGCGACCGGCGAGCCCTGCCCCGCGCGGTTCTGTCAGGCGCTCCACGAGCGAGATCGGGAAATCTACGGCGGCGGATGACGGGCCAGGCGATCATCGAGGCAAGAGAGCTTTCCATGCGCTTCGGCGGCGTCGTGGCGGTGGACGGTTACTCGCTGACCCTCGGCCGGGAAGACCTGACCGGGCTGATCGGCCCCAACGGCGCCGGCAAGACCACCGCCTTCAACCTGCTCACCGGCGTATTGCGCCCCACCACCGGCTCGATCGCGGTCAACGGCCGCGACATGACCGGGCAGAGGCCGCACAGGCTGGCGCAGGCCGGCCTCGCGCGCACCTTCCAGAACATCCGCCTGTTCGCGGACCTCTCGGTGCTGGAGAACGTCATGTGCGGCGGCCACGTGCGCCACGGCGCGTCGCTCTTCTCCACCCTCGCCTGGTCGCCCTCGTTCCGCCGCAGCGAGGCGCAAATCGCCGCAGAGGCCGCCCGCATCGTCGCGCAGGTGGGCCTGTCGGCGGCGATCGACCGGCGCGCCGGCGACCTCTCCTACGGCGACCAGCGTCGCGTCGAGATCGCCCGTGCGCTGGCCACCGGGCCGAAGGCGCTGCTGCTCGACGAGCCGGCGGCCGGCCTCAACCCCAGCGAGACGCAGGCGCTGGTCGAGCTGATCCGCCGCATCAACGGCGAGTTCGGCATCGGCGTCCTCGTGGTCGAGCACGACATGCGCCTCGTCATGGATCTGTGCCGGCGCATCCAGGTCATCAATCGCGGCCGCCTCGTCTGCGAGGGCACGCCGGCCGAGGTGCAGGCCGACCCGGCGGTCATCGAGGCCTATCTCGGCACGCGGCGTCAGGGGAAGGCCCATGCCTGACTCCAGCGGGCCTGCCGTGACCATGCTCGAGGTCAGCGGCCTCAACGTCTTCCGCGGCGCCACGCACGTGCTCAAGGACGTGTCGTTCGAGGTCGGCAAGGGCGAGCTCGTCGCGCTGATCGGCGCCAACGGCGCCGGCAAGTCGACCACGCTGCTGGCGCTCTCCGGCCTGCTTCCGGTCCGCTCGGGCAGCGCCCGCATGAAGACCGACGCCGGCGCGCTGGAGCTGACGCGCGCCTCGACCGAGGCCATCGTCCGCGCCGGGCTGATCCACTGCCCCGAGGGCCGGCAGATCTTCCAGTCGCTGACCGTCGAGGAGAATCTAGCGCTCGGCGCCTACACCCGCTCCGACCGGGACTGGATCGCCAAGACCACGCGGGAGGTCCACGACCTCTTCCCCATCCTGCGCGAGCGCGCCTCGCTGCCGGCCGGCGCGCTCTCCGGCGGCGAGCAGATGATGGTGGCGATGGGCCGCGCGCTCCTCGGCGCGCCGAAGCTGCTTCTGCTCGACGAGCCCTCGCTCGGCCTCGCGCCCAAGGTCATCGAGACCATCTTCGACGTCATCGCCGAGCTGAAGGCGCGCGGCGTCACCATCCTCTTGATCGAGCAGAACGCCGCGATGGCGCTGGAGATCGCCGACCGCGCCCATGTCATGGAGAACGGCCGCATCACGCTCTCCGGCACCGGCGCCGAGCTCGGCGAGAACGACCGCGTGCGGCAGACCTATCTGGGGGTGGCGGGATGAGCCAGTATCTCTTCCAGCAGCTGATCAACGGGCTGGCGCTCGGCAGCCTCTATGCACTGGTCGCCATCGGCTTCTCGATGATCTACGGCATCGTGCGGCTCATCAACTTCGCCCATGGCGACCTCGTGATGATCGGCGCCTTCACCACGCTGGCGATGGTGCTCTACGGCGTACCGTGGCCGGTCATCCTGCTTCTGGTGCTCTTGGTCGGCGCGCTCGCCGGCATGACCATCCAGACCGTCGTCTTCCGCCCGATCATCGGCGCGCCGCAGGTCACGGGCTTCATCGCCACGCTCGCCGTCTCCATCGTCATCCAGAACACGGCGCTGATGCTGCTTTCGGGCCAGCCGCGCAACTTCCTGTTCCCGGCGGCGATGCGTCAGCGCGTCTCGGTGGGCGGGGTCAGCGCCTCGATGACCGACCTCGTCATCATCGGCCTGACGCTGGCGCTGATCGCGATCCTCCTCGTCATCGTCTATCGCACCCGGCTCGGCCGCGCGATGCGCGCGACGGCCGAGAACCTGATGGCGGCGCGGCTGATGGGCATCGCCGTCAACCGCACCATCCTCGCCGCCTTCGCCATCGGCTCGGCGCTCGCCGCTGTCGCCGGCCTGCTGTGGGGCGGCAAGTTCGGCCAGATCGACCCGCTGCTCGGCTTCGCGCCGGGCCTGAAGGCCTTCATCGCCTGCGTCATCGGCGGCGTCGGCTCCATCGGCGGCGCCATGCTCGGCGGCTACATCCTCGGCCTGGCCGAGGTGCTGTTCGTCGGCCTGCTGCCGCAGGCCTATGCCGGCTATCGCGACGTGTTCGTGTTCTCGCTCCTCATCCTCATCCTTCTCGTCAAGCCGTCGGGGCTGTTTGTCCGCCATGTCGAAGAGCGCGCCTGAGACATCCGGGGCGGCGGCCCTCGCCGGAGGCGCCGCCCCGGAGCGCGGCGCGGAATACTACGCCGTCCTCGGCATCGGCCTCGTGGCGACCCTCGCCGTCACCATCTTCGTGACACGGCTGGCCCGAAAGGCGCTCGACGAAGCGACCGGGAAGTAGCGCCCGTCATTCTAAGCC
>JACZJD010000622.1 GCA_014860725.1 Aquamicrobium sp. | reverse complement strand
AGCGGGCGCAGGCGCCGAGCGCGGCGCGCGCCGCCTGCGCCCGCTCGGCCCGCGACACCTCGGAGAAGCCGCCGGTGAGCTGCAGCTCGGTTTCGTAATAGAGCGTGCGCAGGAGCTGGCCCTTCCAGCCGTTCCACACGCCGGGGCCGACGCCGCGGATGTCGCAGACGGTGAGGATGAGCAGCAGCTTCAGCCGCTCCACCGACTGCACGGTGTCGGCGAAGTCCTGGATGGTCTTGCGGTCGTTCAAGTCCCGCGTCTGCGCCGTCATCGACATCACCAGATGGTTCTCGATCAGCCAGGCGATGGTCTCGGTGTCGGCGGCGGAGAAGCCCATATGCGGGGCGAGCCGCCGCGCGATCCTCGCGCCGGCGGTCGAATGGTCCTCGGGCCTGCCCTTGGCGATGTCGTGGAACAGCACCGCGACGTAGAGGATGTCGCGCTGGGCCTTCAGGCCCGGCATCAGCGAATGGCTGAGCGGATGGATCGCCTCGGCGTCGCCGTGCTCGATCTCGGACAGCACGCCGACGCAGCGGATCAGGTGCTCGTCCACCGTGTAGTGGTGGTACATGTTGAACTGCATCATCGCCACGATCTTCTGGAAGTCGGGGATGAGCTTGCCGAGCAGGCCCGCCTCGTTCATGCGGCGCAGGTTGAGCTCCGGGCTGCGGCTGGAGGTCAGCACCTCCATGAACAGCCGGTTGGCCTCCTTGTCGCGCCGCAAATTGCGGTCGACCAGCCTGAGCGACCGCGTCAGGAGCTTGAGCGCGTCGGGGTGGAACTCCAGCCCGTGCCGGTCGGCGAACCAGAACAGCCGCAAAAGGTTGACGGGATCGCGCGCGAACACCTGATCGTCGGCGACGTTGATGCGGTGGTTGTCGACGATGAAGTCCGAGGTGCCGGCGAGCTTGCGCTTGCGGCGGGAGAAGTTGAGGATGATCCGGTTGAAGCCCGGCACGTGCTTGGCCTGCTCCTCCTCCAGCGCGGCGCAGAAGATGCGGGTGAGATCCCCGACCGTCTTGGCGACGAGGAAGTAGTGCTTCATGAAGCGCTCGACTTCCGACAGGCCGGGATGGCGGGTGTAGCCGAGCCGCTCGGCGATGTCGCGCTGGATGTCGAAGTAGAGCCGCTCCTCGCTGCGGCAGGTGAGGAAGTGCATGTGGCAGCGCACCGCCCACAGGAAGTCCTCGGCCTTGCGGAACTGGTTGTATTCGGCCCGCGTGAACACGCCCTTGCCCACCAGCTCCTCGGCGGTGCGCACGCGGTAGTAGTATTTGCCGATCCAGAACAGCGTCTGCAGGTCGCGCAGGCCGCCCTTGCCTTCCTTGATGTTGGGCTCGACGAGGTAGCGGCTTTCGCCGGCCTTGGCGTGGCGGGCGTCGCGCTCGGCGAGCTTGGCCTGCACGAACTCGGCGCCGGTGTCCTTGACCACCTCCTGGTCGAAGCGTGCGACGAGCGTGTCGAACAGGCTCTCCCGGCCCTGGACGAAGCGCGCCTCGAGGATCGAGGTGCGGATCGTCATGTCGGTGCGCGACAGGCGGATGCACTCGTCGATGTCGCGGGTGGCGTGGCCGACCTTGAGGCCGAGGTCCCACAGCACGTAGAGCATGTATTCCACGACCTGCTCGCCCCACGGCGTCTGCTTGTAGGGCAGCACGAAGAGGAGGTCGATGTCGGAGCCGGGCGCCAGCGTGCCGCGCCCGTAGCCGCCGACCGCCACCACGGCCATGTGCTCGGCCGAGGACGGGTTGCGCGCGGGATAGACGTGCCCGGCGACGAAGTCGTAGAGCGCGCGGATCACCTCGTCCATCAGGTGCGACAGCCGCTCGGCGCAGGCGTGGCCGCCGCCGTCGGCCCTGAGCATCGTCTCGGCCGCAGCCCGGCCCTGTGCCAGCCGCTGCTTGAGCAGGCGCAGCAGGCCGGCGCGCACCGCCGGGCTGGAACCGTCGCCGCCGGTGCCGGCCGTCAGCGCCGCGATGTCGTCGCGCAGC
>JACZJD010000621.1 GCA_014860725.1 Aquamicrobium sp. | reverse complement strand
CCTACTGCACCGCGCCCGCCGCGCTTTTCGAGGAGCGCGGCGAGCGCGGTGCAGTAGGCGCCCGGATCGGTGAAGTTGCCGGCCTCGTCCATCCGCACGGCGAAGCGGTAACGGGGTCCGAGCGCCGGCTCGAGCGCGTGCAGCTCCTCCTCGCCGATCTCGGTGAAGGGGATGCCGAGCCGGCGGCGGATCGCCCAGCCGCGCGCCTCGGCCTCGTATTCGCCGCGGTCGCGATAGAGGAACCAGGTGCCGCGCCGGCGCACGAGATGGCCGACGCCCGCCTCCTCGGCATAGGCGGCGTGGGCCTCGACCGCGCCGCGGTTGAGGAGATGGCGCGCCTGCGCGCAGGCCTCGACCTTCTCCCACGTGCTGCCGGCCAGCACGAAGCGGACGAGCCACGGCGCGAGAAGCGGCAGGTAGGGCCAGCGGATGGCGAAGGGGCTCGACCTGTCGGTGAGGTAGCCCGGCACCTCGCGCCACAGGCCGGGCACGGAGAGCGGCATCACCGCGCCGGGGTTGATCCAGGTGCCGTTGCCGTAGGAGGCGGCCTGCCGCCCGCCCGGCCGGTCGGGGTCGATCAGGATCACCTCGTGGCCGGCGCGCTGGCATTCGAGCGCCGCGGTGAGGCCGACCACCCCGCCGCCGATCACCGCGACCGCAAGGCCGCCCCGTCGCTGGTTGCTCATGCGCGACGCCCCCCCGTTGCGCTCGCAGGCGGGTCAGGCCGAGGGGCCGTCCTGCCTGTTGTGGAAATGGCTCAGGAAGGTGCGCGTCGCCTCTTCCTTCGGATTGTCGATCACCTCGCGCGCCGGGCCTTCCTCGACGATGACGCCGTCGCGCATGAACAGCACCCGGTCGGCGACCTCGCGGGCGAAGCCGATCTCGTGGGTGACGATTACCATGGTCATGCCCTCGGCGGCGAGATCCCGCATCACCGCCAGCACCTCGCCGACGAGCTCGGGGTCGAGCGCCGAGGTCGCCTCGTCGAACAGCATCACCTCCGGCTCCATGGCGAGCGCGCGGGCGATGGCCACGCGCTGCTTCTGGCCGCCGGAAAGCTGATTGGGGAAGGCGTCGACCTTGTCGGAAAGCCCGACCTTGCCGAGGAGCTTGCGGGCGATCGCCTCGGCCTCGGCCTTCGCCATGTTGCGCACCGAGACCGGCCCCTCCATCACGTTGCCGAGCACGGTCATGTGCGGGAACAGGTTGAAGTGCTGGAACACCATGCCGGTGCCGGAGCGGAAGCGCGCCTGCTCCCTGGCGCTCGGCAGGCGGGTCTTGCCGTCGAAGACGAAGCTGTCCTTGCCGATGCGGATGCGGCCGCCCTCGGGAATGACGAGCAGGTTCATGCAGCGCAGCAGCGTCGACTTGCCCGAGCCCGACGGCCCGATCAGCGCGATGACGCCGCCGGCCTCGACCGTGCAGTTGACGTCGCGCAGGACGATGTTGGAGCCGAACTGCTTGCGCAGGCCGGAAATCTCGATCTTGGGCTCGGTCGTGGATTCGGGAGCGTTCATCGTGCGCCTCAATCGCTGCGGGCCAGATACTTCTCGCTTCTCTTCACGATGGCGGTGAGAGGCACGAGAACGACGAAGTAGATCACCGCGATCAGCGAGTAGACCTCGAGCGGCCGGTAGGTGTCCATGGCCGCGACCTGGCCCTGATAAAGCAGGTCCGGCACCGCGAGGACGGAGACCAGCGACGTGTTCTTGAACTGGATGATCGACTGGTTCATCAGCGGCGGGATCATGCGCTTGATCGCCTGCGGCAGCACGATGCGGCGCATGACGCGGCGCGGCGTCATGCCGAGCGCCAGCCCCGCCTCGCTCTGGCCCTTGTCGATGGAGACGATGCCGCCGCGGATGATCTCGGCATAGAAGGAACCGCCGTAGAGCGACAGCGTCAGCACCGCCGCCGTCCACGCCGTCATCTCGATGCCGGTCAGGATCGGCAGCGCGTAGTAGAACCACAGGAGCTGGACGAGCAGCGGCGTGCAGCGGAAGGCCTCGATATAGGCCCACGAGATCCATCGCAGCGCCGAGAAGCGCGAAAGCTGCGCCAGGCCGGCGACCAGGCCGGCGAGAAGGCCCAGCACGACGATGGCGATCGTCAGGCCGACGGTGATGCCCGTGCCGCTGAGGAACAGCCAGCGATAGCTCCACAGGCTCGCGAAATCCCAGACGTACATGCTATCCCTTTCTCCGGCCCTTTCTCCGGTCGCGGCGGGCGGATGCAGCCCTCCGCGCCGGGGCGCGGAGGGCCGGTTCGTTCGTCAGAAGGTCACGCCGGGCGGCAGGTCGTCGAGCGTGATGTCGACATGCTCGAGGCTCTTCAGCACCGCCTCGCGCACCAGGCCGATGCCGCGGGCGTAGACGACCCAGACGTTGACGAAGTCGCGCCAGGTCTTGTCGGGCTCGCGGCGGAAGCCGATGTTCGAGGTCGAGCCGAAGAAGGGCTGCGGCACGGCGACCGCGCCGAGGCCGGGATCGCGCTTCACGGCGCGCACGCCGCCCATCCAGAAGATCACCTGCACGTCGGCGCGGCGGCTGCGCAGGGCGAGCGTCGCCTCGTCGATCGACTTGAAGCGGATGATCTGCGCGTTCGGGCACAGGCGGCTTGCGACCTGGTCGTGGGCCGAGCCGACGTCGACGGCGATCTTGACGTCGGGGTCGTTCAGCGCCGCCCACGTCGTCACCTCGAAGTCGGGGCGGGCGATCACCACCAGCGCGCTGTCGTAGACCGGGCCGGAGAAGTCGATGGCGAGCGCGCGCTTCGGCGTCGGGTTGAGCCCGAACATCAGGTCGATCTTGTTGGCCTGCAGGTCGAGCACGGCGTTGCCCCAGGTGGTCTCGACCACCTCCAGATCGACCTCGATGTCGGCGGCGAGCGCCGAGGCCATGTCCCAGAACTGGCCGCCCCACTGGCCGGAGGCCTGGTCCTTCCACCACCACGGCGTGCCGGTGGCGACGCCGCCGACGCGGATCTTCTTGGTGCTCATCACCCGGTCGAAGGTGCTCTGCTCCGCGGACTGCGCCCGGGCGGACGTGCCGGAGGCCGCGGCGACGGCCGCGGCCGCCGTTCCCATGCCGATCATGCCGGCGAGTTCTCTGCGTGAAATCACTGTCTTTCTCCCTTTCAGTTGAGACGCATCCCGACCTCGACGGGGTGCGGCCTGGTTCCCCATGGACTGGCCCCATGGTCTGCAAGCCCGTTTTCCCGTCCCATGGAAACGGCGGGTCTCGGCATTGCCCCGGCCGTCACGACGGCCCGCCTTCGGCGAGGAGGACCCCGGGGTTCATGAGATCGTGCGGGTCGAGCATGCGCTTGACCCGGCCCATCAGCTCGTAGCGCAGCGGGTCGGCGAGCCGCGCCAGCTCGCTGGTCAGCTTGCGGCCGACGCCGTGCTCGGCGCTGAAGGTGCCGCGGAAGCCGGCGGCGGCGTCGTGGATCGCGCCCTCGACGTCGAGCGCGAAGCCGTCCGGATCGGGCAGCGCGTCCCAGAAGGCGCGCGGGAACATCAGGATGTAGTGGACGTTGCCGTCGCCGAGGTGGCACACGACCTCGGGCACCGCCTCGGGGAAGCGGGCGGCGGCGACGCGGTCGGCCGCGGCGATGAAGGCGGCGACGTCGGAGGTGCGCACGGCGACGTCGTGGACGATGCCGATGCCCTCCTTCTTGTTGGCCTCGGAGACCGAATGGCGCACGGCCCAGATCTCGTCGGCCTGCGCCTGGCTCGCCGCCACCACGGCGTCGAGCGCCAGCCCCTCCTCCAGCGCGCCGGCGAGCACGGCTTCCATGATGCCGTCGAGCCGCGCCGTCGCGTCGGCGCTGCCGAGCTCGATCATCACCGACCAGTCCGGCACGGCCGGGAACGGGTTGCGGGCGCGCCCGACATGCTTCATCACCAGCGCGACCTGCGAGGCCGACAGCAGCTCGAACGCCTGGATGTAGGGGTCGGCGCTGTCGCGGAACCGCGACAGGAGCGAAACGGCCGCGGCCGGCGAGGGCACCGAGACCCAGGCATGGGCGGCAGCCTCCATCCGCGGGTGCAGCCTCAGCGCCGCGCCGGTGACGACGCCGAGCGTGCCTTCGGCGCCGACGAAGAGATGGCGCAGCATGTAGCCAGTGTTGTCCTTGCGCAGCGCCGCCATGTCGTCGAGCACGCGGCCGTCGGCCAGCACCACCTCGAGCCCGGCGACGAGGTCGCGCATCGGGCCATAGCGTAGCACGCCGGTGCCGCCGGCATTGGTCGAGATCAGGCCGCCGATCTGGGCGCTGCCCTCGCTGCCGAGATGCAGCGGGAAGCTGCGCCCGGCCGCGGCCGCCGCGGCATGGAGGTCGGCCAGCACCACGCCGGCATCGACGGCGGCGACGTTGTCGTCGCGGTCGATCGAGCGGATGCGGTTCATGCGCCGGAGCGACAGCACGATGCCGGGCCTGGCCGGATCGGCGCTCTCCGGCACCGCGCCGAAGCACAGGCCCGTATTGCCGCCGAGCGGGAAGACCGGCTGCCCCTGGCGGGCGGCGAGCGCCACCACGGCGGCGACCTCCTGCGTCGTCGCCGGCGACACCACGGCGAGCGCCGCGCCTTTCCTGCGCCCCCGCCAGTCCGTCAGGAACGGGTCCATCTCCTTCCCGCCGGCGAGAAGGCCCTTGTCTCCGACGATGTTCGCGAGGGCGTCGAGCATGTCGCGCGCTTCTCCTCAGGCGACCCTGGCGGCGAGCGCGTGCTGCGCGGCGGTCTCCAGCCGCGCCAGCGTCTGCGCGCCCGGCTCCATCAGCGGCAGCCGCACGCCGCCGACCGGCATGCCGGCGAGCGCCATGTAGCGCTTGAGCGGGCCGGGGTTGGTCTCGGTGAAGATCGCGCCGACGATGGGGTCGATCTTCTCCTGCAGGGCCAGCGCCTCCTTCAGCCGGTTCTGGCGGGCGAGCTCGAAGATCTGGATCCAGATCTGCGGGTAGATCGTCGCCGAGGCGAGCACGCCGCCCCTGGCGCCGAGCACGACATGGGTGGCGAACAGCGGCTCCTCGCCGGACAGGATCGCGATCCTGTCGCCGGCGAAGCGGACGGTGCGGATGAATTCCGGCACGTCGTAGGAGGAATACTTCATGCCGATGATCGAGCCGTCCTCGGCCATGGCCTGCACGCCCTCGGCCGTGACCGCGACCGTGGTGCGGCGCGGGATCTGGTAGAGCAGCACCGGCACGTCGACCGCATCGCGGTAGTTGCGGAAATAGGTGCGCATGCCCGCCTCGGCGCCGGCAGCGTAGTAGGGCGTCACCGTCATCACCGCGGTCGCGCCGGCGGCGGAGAAGTCCTTGCCGGCCTCGACCGCGTCCTTGAAGCCGGTGGAGAGCACGCCCGGGATGACCGGCTTGCCCTCGGCCGCCTCGACGCAGACGGCGACGACGTCGCGGCGCTCCTCGCGCGACAGGGCCGGGTACTCGCCGGTGCCGCCGATCGGCACCACGCCGGCCGCGCCGGCGTCGATCTGGAAGCGCACCAGCCTGCGCAGCGCGGCGAAATCGACCTCGCCCTCGGCGGTGAAGGGGGTGACGATGGCGGTGTAGAGGCCGCTGATCTGGTCGTGTGAGAGCGTCATTGTCGTTCCTGTCGGCAGCCAGCATCGGTCGATCGGCGCGCGAGAGGCGCGCCGGCCGGCTGGCTGGTCATTGGCTTTCCTAAAAATTCCCGACGCCGGGCGGTGTTCTGTTTCTTGCCCCGGCGTTCAGGACACGATGATGGCGGGCAGTCAAACTGTCAACACCAAAGTTTATAAAATTCACTATACGAAAAATTTCGTACTATCGCGAAAGCGTTCTTTGCATCGCTCATGGCTTTCGTTATGGTGCACGCCGACACGCAGCGGCGCAGCGGGGGCCGGCGCGCGCGACGAAGACGAAGGGAATGCCATGTCCGAAATGCAGGCGCTCGACCAAGGCACGCCCGAGCAGGGCACGATCATCCAGGACGTGATCCGCAGCCGCGACGAGGAGGCCCGTCCCTCCGAGGCCGGCGGCTCCTTCGAGGAGCTGGACATCGGCGGCCGCCTGCACCAGCTTCGCAAGAGCCGCGGCCTGACCCTGCAGGACGTGAGCCGGGCGACCGGCGTCTCGGCCTCGGCCTTCTCCAAGATCGAGCGCAACGAGCTGTCGCCGACCATCTCGACCATGCAGCGCATCGCGCAGGGGCTGGGCATCGAGCTGACCTCGCTGCTCGCCGATTCGGACAACGGCGTCGCTGCCGCCGGCCGGCGCAGCGTCACCCGGGCGGGCGACGGCAAGCCGCTCAAGACCTTCACCTGCGACAACACGCTTCTGTGCGCCGACATGAAGAACAAGCGGGTGACGCCGATCCTCACCCGCGTCACCGCGCGCAAGCCCGAGGACTACCGGGTGTGGGCCAAGTCCGACGCCGAGATCTTCCTGATGGTCATCGAGGGCACGCTGGTGGTGCACAGCCGCCACTACGAGCCGCTGGAGCTGAAGAAGGGCGATTCGCTCTACTACGACGCCAACTCCGAGCATGTGTGGACCTCGGCCGGCGAGGGCGACGCCATGGTGCTGTGGGTGCTGACCGTCGCCTGAACCGTCGTTTTCACGCAATTCCGGGCGGAAAGCCGCCCCGCACCTTCCCCGGATTGCTCCGGACCGCGTAGACAGCTGGCAACGCCATGACGCTTCTTCTCAACACCGAGGACTACCGCCGCATGGCGCGGCGCCGGCTGCCGCGCGGCCTGTTCGAATATATCGACCGCGGCACCGAGGACGAATGCGCCATAGCGGCGATGCGCCGCTCGCTCGACGCCATCCGCCTGTCGCCGCGCGTCCTGACCGGCCATGCCGAGCGCGACCTGCGCACCGGGCTGTTCGGCGAGACGCTGGCGATGCCGGTCGCGGTGTCGCCGACGGCGCTCGCCGGCATGTGCGCCTATGACGGCGAGGCCAAGCTCGCCCGCGCCGCCGCGCGCGCAGGCATCCCGTTCTGCGTCGCCACCCAGTCGGTGACGACGGTGGAGGAGGTGCGGGCCGGCGCGCCGGACGCCAATCTGTGGTTCCAGCTCTATGTCTGGAAGGACAGGACGATGACCGCAGCCCTCCTCGACCGGGTGAAGGCATGCGGCGTCTCCACGCTCCTCGTCACGGTCGACACGCCGATGGGGCCGAAGCGCGAATACAACAACCGCAACGGCTTCGCCGTGCCGTTCACCTATTCGCTCACCGCCGCGCTCGACGTCGCCGCGCATCCGGGCTGGCTGTTCCGGGTGCTCCTGCGCTACCTGCGCGAGACCGGCATGCCGACCTACGGCCACTATCCGCAGGAGTTCCGCTCGTCGATCACCCGGCCGTCGATCGCCGAGGCGGTGAAGCTCGAGAACCTGCTCGACTGGGACGACCTGAAGGAGCTGCGCCGGCTGTGGCCGGGCCGCCTCGTCGTCAAGGGCGTGCTCGACCCGCGCGACGCCGTGACGGCCGCCGACCTCGGCATGGACGGCGTCGTTGTCTCCGCGCATGGCGGCCGCAACCTCGACAGCGCCCCGCTGGTGGCGGAGGTGCTGCCGGTGATCGCCGACAGCGTCGGGCATCGCCTCGACGTGCTCGCCGACACCGGCGTGCGCCGCGGCAGCGACGCGCTGAAATACATCGCGCTGGGCGCGAAGGCGGTGCTCCTCGGCCGCCTGCCGCTGTGGGGCCTCGCCGCCGGCGACGAGAAGGGCGCCGACGACATCCTCGCCATGTTCCGCACCGAGATCGACCAGACCATGACCTTCCTCGGCGTGCGCACCCCGGCCGAATGCGCCGACCTCCTGCGCTGGCAGGACGGAGCCGCGGCGCAGGCGGCCTGAGCCGGCTCCGAAGACCGACGTCGCTTTCGGCTCCCAAGGGATGGGAAGGAAGCGCAGCATCTCCACCGCGTCATCCCGGCCGAGCGAAGCGAGAGCCGGGACCCATTGAGCGGCGCGGCCGGGTTGCGGGGTCGTGCGGCGCCGCTGACATGCGCTGAAATGAGAACCGGGCCGCGCCCGACGATGTCCGCATCAATGGGTCCCGGCTCGGCGGCCGCTGCGCGGCCTTGGCCGGGATGACGGCGGC
>JACZJD010000091.1 GCA_014860725.1 Aquamicrobium sp. | reverse complement strand
GTCGCCGTGCTGAACCTTTCCGAAGCCGGCGACCTCCGCGAGGCGGCGAGCAACCTCTACGGCCACATGAAGGCGCTGGACCGGGCCGGCGCGGCGGTGATCGCCGTCGAGCCGGTCCCGCAGGACGGGCTGGGCGAGGCGATCGCCGACCGGCTGAAGCGTGCGGCCGCGCCGCGCGGCGGGTAGGGCGATGACCGCGCCGGACCTCCTCGACCGCTTCGCCGCCATCGTTGGCGCCAGGCACGCGCTGCGCGATCCGGCCGAGACGGAGCCGTTCGTCATCGAGCGGCGCGGCCTGTGGCCGGGCGCAACGCCGCTGGTTCTGAGGCCGGGCAGCGTCGCCGAGGTCAGCGCGATCCTCAAGCTCGCCAGCAAGACCGGCACGCCCGTCGTGCCGCAGGGCGGCAATACCGGCCTCGTCGGCGGGCAGGTGCCGGACATGACCGGCAGCGAGGTGGTGCTGTCGCTGTCGCGGCTTGCCGCCATCCGCGAGATCGACACCGCCTCGAACGCGATCGTCGCCGAGGCCGGCGTGACGCTGCATGCGCTGCGCGAGGCGGCCGACGCCGTCGGCCGGCTGTTCCCGCTGTCGCTCGCCTCGCAGGGCACGGCGCAGATCGGCGGCAACCTCTCCTCCAACGCCGGCGGCACGGGCGTTCTCGCCTATGGCAATGCGCGCGAGCTTTGCCTCGGCGTCGAGGTGGTGCTGCCCACCGGCGAGGTGCTGGACGACCTGCGCAAGCTCAAGAAGGACAACACCGGCTACGACCTCAAGAACCTGTTCATCGGCGCGGAAGGCACGCTCGGCGTCATCACCGCGGCGGTGCTGAAGCTGTTCCCCAGGCCGAAGGGGCGCGAGGTGGCGTGGGTGGGGCTCCGAAGCCCCGAAGCGGCGCTGTCGCTGTTCTCGCTCGCTTCGGAGCGGGCGGGCGCGAGCCTCACCGCCTTCGAGCTGATGATCGGCGAAAGCCTCGCCTTCGTGCTTCGCCATGTTCCGGGAGCGGCCGCGCCGCTCGCCTCGGCGCATCCGTGGCATGTGCTGATGGAAATCTCCTCCGGCCGCTCGTCCGAGGACGCGCGCGGCCTGATCGAGGAGATCCTTGCCGAAGGAATCGAGCGCGGGCTGGTCGGCGACGCGGTGCTTGCCGCAAGCATGGCGCAGGCCGAGGCGCTGTGGAAGCTGCGCGAGTCGATGTCGGACGCGCAGCGCCACGAGGGCGCCTCGATCAAGCATGACATCTCGGTGCCGGTCGCCGCCATCCCCGATTTCATCGCCGAGGCATGGCGGGCGGTGACGGCGCTGGAGCCGCGCGCCCGGCTGGTCGCGTTCGGCCACATGGGCGACGGCAACCTGCATTACAACGTCTCGCAGCCGGTGGGGGTGGAGCCGTCTTCCTTCCTCGCCCGCTACCGCGAGATCAACGATGCGGTGCATGCGGTGGTGCGCGGCTTCAACGGCTCGATCTCGGCCGAGCACGGCATCGGCCGCATGAAGCGCGACGAACTGATCGCCACCGCGCCGCCCGTCGCCATCGACCTGATGCGCCGCATCAAGATCGCCTTCGATCCGGCCGGCATCATGAACCCGAACAAGGTGATTTAAGATTCCTTGCGCCGGGTTGCAAAACGATAACCATGCGCCGAGGCGACGAAGCCTTAACCCTGCTTCTTAAGCCGGGCGGAACGCCGCGCCCGATACTGTCGTGCCCATAAACGAGGCGGCAGAAGCCGCCCGGGGAAGCCGGAAAACCGGCTCTCAGGAGAGACAGGAAGGCGCAACTGAAGATGAAGACAGGGCTGAAACCCGCATGGGCCGGCTGCGATCTGCGGCTCGACCCGTTCCGCCTGCCGCAGGCGGTGTCCTATGCCGGGCGCGACGATCTCGGCGATGTCACCTTCACCATAGATCACCGCGGCGTCACCATGCGCCGCATCCTGCAGGGCAGCCGTCTGCCGGTGTCGATCGCGCTGCCGGCGCGTGCCTTCCGCGGCGTCGCGGCCCGCGCCATCGAGGATGGCGACGGCAACGTCACCGTCACGCTCGAATTGCTCCATTCCGACCCGATGCTGTCGGTGCCGCTGCTCGTCGCCCATGACCTCGACGACGTCGCAGCCGACTGGCGCGCGTGGTCGGATGCCTATCGCCTGCCGATGCTCCTGATCGAGGCCGACGGCGAGGCGCGCACGCTCGAGGAATCGCTCGGGTTGGTCAAGAAGCGCCCGCCCGCGCCGCGCCGCAAGGGCCGCATGTCGATACAGCGCCGCCCGCGCTTCCTCGCCCGCCGCAGGACCGGCGACCTCGGCGTCCGGCTCGTTATCGACGGCCAGGAAATCGTCGCCTGGGACTGAGGCTCAGAAATTGGGGCTGATCGCGGCCCACACGCCGCCGCCGAGAAGGCCGAGGAAGATCAGCCAGCCGACGGTCGAGTTCGACTTGAAGAGCCGCAGGCACTGGTCGGGATCGTCGATGTCGAGGATCCTGATCTGCCGCCACAGATGCGCGCCGGCCGCGAGCAGGCCGGCGAGCGCCGGCATCGGCACGGCCGCATTGGCGAAGGCGACGAGGAAGAATAGAAGCGCCATGCCGTAGAGGCCGATCAGCCATTCGCGCGTCCTGTCGCCGAACAGCCGCGCCGTCGAGCGCACGCCGACCAGCGCGTCGTCCTCCTTGTCCTGATGGGCATAGATCGTGTCGTAGCCGATCACCCACAGGATCGAGCCGAAATAGAGCAGCAGCGGCGCAAGCTCGAGCGCGCCGAAATGCGCAGCCCAGCCCATCAGCGCGCCCCACGAGAAGGCAAGGCCGAGGAAGAGTTGCGGCCAGTTGGTGATGCGCTTCATGAACGGATAGACCGCCACGGTCGCCAGCGACGCGATGCCGACGAGGACGGCGAACCAGTTGAACTGGAGCAGCACCAGCAGCCCGCCGAGGCATTGCAGCAGCAGGAACATCCAGGCCTGCCGGCGCGTGACCTTGCCGGAAGGCAGCGGCCGCGAGCGCGTGCGCGCCACCTGCTCGTCTATGTCCCGATCGACGATGTCGTTGTAGGTGCAGCCGGCTCCGCGCATCAGAATCGCGCCGGCCATGAACAGGAAGAGGTGCCACGGCGAGGGCAGCACGTCCGCGAGCGCTACGCCCGGCTGCGCGTGCGCCGAGGCCGCCATCGCCGCCGACCACCAGCACGGCCACATCAGGAGCCACCAGCCGATCGGCCGGTCCCAGCGGGCGAGCTGCGCATAGGGCCACAGCGACCGCGGCAGGGTGCGATAGACCCAATGGCCCGACGGCGCGTCGGCCACGCGCCCCTGCGCTTCCTTGGTCTGGATGTTTTCCATGGCCGTTTGAGTGGCAGGGCTGGGCGCGGGCGTCAAGGGAAAGTGGCAGTCGCGCCGAGGGCGCCGGGTCAGTCCAAACCGGAGTCGAGGTCAAGGCGGCCGGCGGCGTCCCGCAACCGCCTGTCCCGCGTCCACAGCCGTGCTCCGGCCGTAAGCTGCGTGCTCGCCAGAAGATGGGCGTCGGCATAGCCGATGCCGAGACCGAAGAGCCGATGGCGCGAGACATAGGCGAGAACTTCGTCGTCGCTGGCGACGACGGCCTGCGGCAGTGCCTGCAACAGCTCGATGATCGTGTCGCGGGCGCGCAGGTTTCCCATCGCCAGCTCGCCCACCACGAGAGGATGCGTGGCGACGAGCCCCGTCTGGAGCAGGCGTGCCAGCTCGTCGTCACCGCCGCGCAGGTGATCGATCCAGACCGACGTGTCGACCAGGAACATCGCTTCAGGGCCGGCGGCGAGGGACCTGCTCGATCTGCGGCTCGCTGCCGCCGAGCATGGCCAGACGCCGGGCGCTTTCGCGCTCGATCAGCGCCTTGAGCGCCTCGCGCACCAGCGCCGATTTCTCCTTCACCCCGGTGAAGGCCTGCGCCCGCGCCATCAACTCGTCGTCGAGCGCCAGGGTCGTCCGCATGGGGTTTTACCTCCTTCATGCACAAGATACTGCATCGAATGATGCTGTATATGGTGCGGGAAAGCAATGGACGGAAGCGGTTCTTGACCCTGTGCCCGCCTGGCCCTACCGGAAGGCCGACCAATGGACAGCAGGGGAATCGCCGCCATGAACGTACTCCTGATCGGCTCGGGCGGGCGCGAGCATGCGCTGGCGTGGAAGATCGCGGCGTCGCCGCTCATGGGCCGGCTCTATGCCGCGCCCGGCAATCCCGGCATCGCGAGCCACGCCGAATGCGTCGCGCTCGACGTCGGCGACCATGCCGCTGTCGTCGCCTTCGCCGGGGAGAAGGAGATCGGCCTCGTGGTGGTCGGGCCGGAGGCGCCGCTGGTGGCGGGGCTTGCCGACGACCTCGCGGCCGCCGGCATCCGCGTCTTCGGCCCGTCGGCGAAGGCGGCGCAGCTCGAAGGCTCCAAGGGCTTCACCAAGGATCTGTGCGCCCGCTACGGCATCCCGACCGCCGCCTACGGCCGCTTCGACAACGCCGCCGACGCCCGCGCCTATGCGCGAGACGTCGGCGCACCCATCGTCGTCAAGGCGGACGGGCTGGCGGCCGGCAAGGGCGTGACCGTGGCGATGGAGCTCGACGAGGCGCTTGCCGCCATCGACGCCTGCTTCGAGGGCGCGTTCGGCGCGGCGGGCGCCGAGGTGGTGGTGGAGGAGTTCCTTGACGGCGAGGAGGCGAGCTTCTTCTGCCTGTGCGACGGCGTCACCGCGCTGCCCTTCGGCACGGCGCAGGACCACAAGCGCGTCGGCGACGGCGATACCGGCCCCAACACCGGCGGCATGGGCGCCTATTCGCCGGCTCCGGTGCTGACGCCCGAGCTGGAAGCCCGCGTCATGCGCGAGATCGTCGCGCCGACCATGCGCGGCATGGCCGAGCTCGGCGCGCCGTTCGCGGGCGTGCTCTATGCCGGCCTGATGCTGACGAAGGACGGGCCGAAGCTCATCGAATACAACGTCCGCTTCGGCGACCCGGAATGCCAGGTGCTGATGCTGCGGCTGGACGACGATCTCCTGCCGCTGCTGCTCGCCTCGGCGGAAGGCCGGCTGGCGGAGTTTGCGCCGCGCTGGCGCGGCGAGGCGGCGCTGACCGTGGTGATGGCCGCGAAGGGCTATCCCGGCACACCAGAAAAGGGCAGCGTCATCTCGCGCGTCGAGGAGGCGGCCGGCGACGGCGTCGTGATCTTCCATGCCGGGACCGCGCGCGATGCGGCGGGCAGGCTGGTCGCCGCCGGCGGCCGGGTGCTCAACGTCACGGCTGCGGGCGCGAGCGTGTCCGAGGCGCAGAAGCGCGCCTATGCTGCCGTCGACCGCATCGACTGGCCCGGCGGCTTCTGCCGCCGCGACATCGGCTGGCGCGCGGTCGAGCGCGAGAAGGCGGCCGGTTGAGCCTCGGCGGACAAAGGCCGGGTCGGTGTTGTTATGGCGTCGCGGCCGCAATCCGCCATGACCGTTTGACGTTTACGTCAAAAGAAAATAGCTCTGTTCCTGAACAATCGCATGTGCCGGGCAGGCAAGCCCCTTCGCCCGCGCCGCCGCACCCGTGAGGAGAAAGCTTGATGTATCGCGCGCCCGTCGATGAGATCGCCCACACGCTGAAGCATGTCGCGGGCCTTTCCGCCGCGCTGGAGGCCGGCAGGCTGGGCGATCTGTCGGAAGACCTGGTCGACGCGATCCTCGAGGAAGCCGGCCGCTTCGCCACCGACGAGGTAACGCCGCTGCGAAAGATCGGCGACGAGGTCGGCGCGGTGCTGAAGGACGGCGTCGTGACCATGCCTCCCGGCTGGTGCGATCTCTACCGTCGCTGGATCGAGGGCGGCTGGAACGCGCTCGCCGGTCCGGTCGATCACGGCGGGCAGGGCCTGCCCACCATGCTGTCGGTCGCCGCGCTCGAGATGTGGAACTCCGGCTCCATGGCCTTCGCGCTCGGCCCGACGCTGACCATGGGCGCGGTCGAGGCGATCGAGAAGCACGCCACGGAAGAGCTGAAGGCGATCTATCTCGAAAAGCTCGTCACCGGCGAGTGGATGGGCACCATGAACCTGACCGAGCCGCAGGCGGGCTCCGACCTCGCCGCGCTGCGCACTCGCGCCGAGCCGGCCGGCGACGGCACCTACCGCATCTTCGGCCAGAAGATCTTCATCACCTATGGCGAGCACGACTTCACCGACAACATCGTCCACCTCGTGCTCGCCCGCCTGCCCGACGCGCCGGCCGGCACGCGCGGCATCTCGCTGTTCCTGGTGCCGAAGTTCCTCGTCAACGCGGACGGCTCGCTAGGGGCGCGCAACGACGCCTTCTGCGCCTCCATCGAGCACAAGCTCGGCATCCACGCCTCGCCGACCTGCACCATGATCTATGGCGACGGCTTCGTGAAGGACAGGGAGCCGGGCGCCATCGGCTGGCTGATCGGCGAGGAGAACCGAGGGCTGGCCTGCATGTTCACCATGATGAACAACGCCCGCCTCGCCGTCGGCATGCAGGGCGTGGCCGTGGCCGAGGCCGCCTACCAGAAGGCGCTGTCCTACGCGCAGGAGCGCCGGCAGGGCAAGGCGGCGGGCTATTCGGGCGAGGGCATGGCGCCGATCGTCCATCACCCCGACGTCAAGCGCAACCTCCTGACCATGAAGGCGCTGACCCAGGCCGCCCGCGCCATCGCCTATGCCTGCGCCCACGCCATCGACCTCTCGCGCACGGATGCGGAGGACGCCGCCAAGTGGAGCGAGCGCGCCGGGCTCTTGACCCCGCTCGCAAAGGCGTTCCCCACCGACATCGGCGTCGAGGTGTCGTCCATCGGCGTGCAGATCCACGGCGGCATGGGCTTCATCGAGGAGACGGGCGCGGCCGCGCTCTACCGCGACTCGCGCATCGCCCCGATCTACGAGGGCACCAACGGCATCCAGGCTATCGACCTCGTCACCCGCAAGCTGCCGCTGTCGGGCGGCGAGACGGTCAGGGCCTACATCGCCGAGCTACGCGGCGACGTCGAGGCGCTGCGCAATTCCAATGCCGAAGGCTTCGGCCGCACGGCCGACAAGGTCTCCGCCGCGCTCGACGACCTGCAGGCCGCGACCGACTATCTCCTTGCGGTGCTTTCGGGCGGGAAGACGGAGGAGGCGCTGGCCGGCGCGACGCCCTATCTGCGCCTGTTCTCGCTCGCCGCCGGCGGCGCCTATCTCATCCGCGGCGCGCTCGCGGGGCAGGGCAAGGGCCGCGTCGCGCTCGCCCGCTTCTTCGCCGAGAACCTGATCGATGAGACGGCGGCGCTGAAGAACCGCGTCGTCGACGGCGCGGACAGCCTCGAAACCGCGGCCGCGGCGCTGGTTCTCTGAACGGGGAAGGGGAGGAGCCATGAGCGAGCATATCGAGATCAGCCGCGACGGCGCGGTGCAGATCGTCCGCATGAACCGCCCTGACAAGAAGAACGCCATCACCCGCGCCATGTACGCCGCGATGGCAAAGGCGCTGACCGAGGGCGACGCCGACGAGACGGTGCGCGTCCATCTCATCCTCGGCGTGCCGGGGGCGTTCTCGTCGGGCAACGACCTCGCCGACTTCATGGCGGTGGCGACCGGCGGCGAGCAGGGCACCGAGGTGGCGGATTTCCTGCAGGCGCTGGCCACGGCCGAAAAGCCGATCGTCTCGGGCGTCGACGGCATCGCCGTCGGCATCGGCACCACGCTCAACTTCCATTGCGACGTGACGCTGGCCACGCCGCGCACGCAGTTCCACACGCCCTTCGTCGATCTCGGCCTGGTGCCGGAGGCGGGCTCCAGCCTGCTCGGCCCGGCGCTGCTCGGCCGCCAGCAGGCCTTCGCCCTGCTCGGGCTCGGCG